>NZ_JBXWPF010000009.1:0-184910 GCF_059611265.1 Ruegeria sp. CDSA241 | reverse complement strand
AAAAGCTTCCCATTCAGCAACCTCCATGCAAACATCTGTTCTAATACAGAATTTGCACTTCGTTTGGGAATCCACCGGTCTCGCAATAAATACCGCAGAATGAAGATTATGTTAAAATAATGCGACATCCTTTGAATATCGTTGCTGCAATTCGATTCTAGGTGCTGGCTGCTGGACACAGTTGGTTCAGCCCGCGCTTATCATTGTCCAGCAAGTAGATTGTCGTGTTGAGACAATTATGGGCGGCAGAGTTGACCCATATGAAATCATCCCCCATCCTGAGCTGATCCGGTCACCGGCAAGTATTTTCGCCTGGTGGCCAATTTCTTTTGTTTTTGGCAAGGTTGCATCATGTCTGACGTATCGGAAAAGCAATATGTGCTTGATACTCATCGGCTGCGAAGCCCCAGCCAAACATTGGAAATCGTAACGCCCTATTTGCGTGAAATGGGCATTACTCGAATTGCGAACTTAACCGGCCTGGATCGTATCGGATTGCCCACGGTCATGGTTGCGCGCCCGAATTCCCGATCGGTTTCGGTGTCGCTCGGCAAGGGATTGTCAGTCCCGGCCGCGCAAGCGTCGGGGGTTATGGAAGCGATCGAAAGCTGGCACGCGGAACGGGTAACGGCGCCTCAACGTCTGGCACGATTTACCGATATAGCGCGCGATGCGCCGGTGGTGGATGTTGATAAGCTACCTCGGGTAACTGGTGGCCGATTTGATCCTGATGCGAACAGATTGTGGGTAGAGGGTCGGGATTTGAATTCCGCTTGCGCCCGTTGGGTTCCAATGGAGATGGTCGATACCGATTATACGTCTTTGCCGATGGGTGGGCAGGTAGCCTTTCCCAGAACGACAAATGGTTTGGCATCCGGCAACAACCTGTTTGAAGCCAGTTGCCATGCGATCTTTGAACTCATCGAACGCGATGCCACCACATTGTGGCAATTTCAGTCCGCGCCAGCACGGATCCACCCAGACACTATAGATGATGACAGGTGCAAGGACGCAATAAGCATGATTGAAGCGGCGGGCCTGACCCTGGGCATCTGGGACACCACCTCGGACATCGGAATCGCCTGTTTCCGCTGTACGATCTGCGAGCCGGACGGGCAGAACGGCCACATCGGTATCGGTGATGGCTGCCATCCAGATCGCGCCATTGCTTTGTTGCGGGCCCTGACCGAAGCGGCACAAACCCGCCTCACCTATATCTCTGGCGCGCGTGATGATCTGGACCCAGAAGAGTTTACTGACCAGGCGCAGATAGAAAGATGTGCCTATATTCGCAATCAGATTGACAGCTCGGACGCGACGCAGGATTTTTCGAATGCTCCGACATATGCCACCGGATCATTCCAAGAGGATTTGAACTTGCTGACTACCCGCCTCGAAACTGTAGGTATTTCGCAGGTGATCACGGTCGATCTATCGCGCCCGGAATATGAGATCGCCGTTGTCCGAGCTGTCATACCTGGGCTTGAAGCGCCTCATGACGACCCCGATTATATCGCCGGGGAACGCGCGCAGCGTGTAATGGAAACATACGGATGAGTGTCGTTATTTTTGTGGGCCCGACGTTGACAGCCGATGCTGTGGCCCAATGCTTGGACCCTGTGATCTTGCCCCCGGTCCGGCAGGGGGACGTATATCGCGTGGCACGTGATCGTCCGCGTGCGATCGGGATAATAGACGGCTTTTTTGAGGGCGTCCCGTCGGTCTGGCACAAAGAAATTCTTTGGGCCATGAATCAGGGAATCCCCGTTTATGGCAGTGCCAGCATGGGTGCTTTGCGCGCGGCAGAGTTGGCTGATTTCGGTATGATCGGCGTGGGTCGAATCTTTGAGGATTTCTACAGCCAAACCCTGCAGGATGACGACGAAGTTGCGGTCCTGCACAGCCCAGCAGAATTGGGCTATTTGCCATTGAGCGAGCCCATGGTCTCGGTCCGAGCAACGGTTGAGGAGGCGCAAAATCTAGGCATGTTGGTCGCTGAACGTGCCGCAGAGGTTCTGCGGATTGCCAAAGGCATGAACTATCGTCAGCGCAGTTGGCCCAACATAATTGACGCGTTGAACGGGCTTTCTGATATCCAGAGTTTTGTGGACTGGCTGCCAAACGGCAAGGTCGATGCAAAAGCGCGTGATGCCGTTGAGATGCTTGGGCGTATGGCCGAAGATCTGGCAAACGACCTTCCCTTCCCGGCGACGCAGCAACCGACCGAAGAAACGCTGATGTGGAAAGGGCTGCGTGCCCGAGTGGATGCCGATCAGAAGGCCGATCAGGCGGTTATCGACGAAGTCAGGCTGAACCCGGACATGTATACGCGGCTGCGTGAACGGGCCGCGCTGACTCTGCTGGCGCGGGAAGAGGCTGATCGGCGGGATGAAGAGCCTGACCGCCCTGCCCTGATGGCACAAATGGATGCGCACCGGCAAAAAGCCGGCCTGTCGCGCCGCGCCGCTTTGATGGCATGGCTGGACGAGAATGATCTGAGTGTCGAGGAATACGAGGCGATGCTGGCCGATGCCGCTCGGGTGCATGGCCACATTACCTCTCGGGCTTCGGTCCTTGACTCATCGCTTTTGCGCGAGTTGCGCCGTGACGGGAGCTATGCCGAATTGCGGGATCGTGCCCATCGCAAGGCACAAAGGGGAGCTGAATCAATGACTGCCCGAGGCGGTCCCGCAAGCGGGCGCCTACCTATGGTTATGTGGTATTTTGAAACACAGCTTGACCAACCAGTGCCGGATGATCTTGAATCATATGCAGTTTCACTTGGATTGGCCGGGCGGGAAGCATTTTTTGATTTGATAGAAGCAGAGTATTTGTTTTGTCACGCGGATGCCGGATTAAATAGTACCGTTGACTAGCCGCCCAAGGCGGAACCGAGGCGTGGCCTGAAAGGGGGGTATTGTGAACTTACCAGATCACCTTGATAAAGAAGAGCCTGGAACGCGATTTCTGCTGTATCCGCAATCCCCTTTTCTGGAAGAGGACCCACAGCTTGAGCTAGTCGAAATATCGGCCCCGCAGGGCAGTATCGGCCCAGGTCCATCGGGTCCGCGCATGTACACGGTTAACCCTGTCGGAAAGACTACACCCTATGGGGCCATCGTGCCCGGACCGGATGGTCCGGGAATGTATCTGCCGCCCTGGAACGGATATATCCATCCCCCTGCAATGCCTGATGAGTTCGGTAACTTTATCCATATTGGCCCGTCGGACCCGGCTTTTGAGGCAGCGCATCTGTTTGGCTCGGCGCATTTCACGATGGACGTCTGGCAGGGCTATTTTGACCGACCAATCCCATGGCATTTCGCCCGCGATTTTGACCGGCTGGAACTGTCGCTGCTGCCAAGCTTGGACAATGCGCATATCGGTTGGGGTTTCCTTGAAACCGGGGGCACCCACGAACACGGGGACGAATATCGCCCCTACAGCCTGAATTTCGACGTGGTCGCACATGAAATCGGCCACTCAATTATTTACAGCGTCGTGGGCATGCCCACCGACGGAGATGTTTCGGGCGAGTATTACGGGTTCCATGAATCCGCCGCCGATATGGTGGCGCTTCTGGCCTCTTTGCATTTTGGCTCGGTGGTAGAGGCGCTGTTGGAAAACACCAAAGGCAATCTCTACAGCTTCAACCGACTGAATCGCTTTGCCGAGCTTTCGG
Source organism: Ruegeria sp. CDSA241 (assembly GCF_059611265.1). NCBI lineage: Bacteria > Pseudomonadati > Pseudomonadota > Alphaproteobacteria > Rhodobacterales > Roseobacteraceae > Ruegeria > Ruegeria sp. CDSA241. The sequence goes on along the minus strand of NZ_JBXWPF010000009.1, from coordinate 181,228 downwards.
AAAATGCACAGATCAGAACGGCCGCAAACAACCGGTCACTATCGGAATTCGCTGCCGGATGGTCCAGTGAACATGCACTTTCCGAGCCACTGACAGGTGCAATGTTCGACATTTTGGTGGACATCTATCATGAGCGCCTGTTGGTTCATGGCCTTATCACACAGGCAGAGGAAGACCTGTCCGATCAGCTAGAGGATTCACCCGATTACAGCGCGGTCATGCAGGGTATTTTTGACAAGCGATATGCCGAAAACCCCGATGAATTCCGCGTAGCACTTCTTGAGGCGCGCGATTTCCTGGGCACCTATCTGGCCGACGCCTGGAGCATGTTGGACGCCGATATGCTCAGCTATTTCGGTGTCGAAAAGGCCATGCTGGCGGTGGATCAGGAAATTACCGGGGGTGCCTTCCGGCGGATCATCGAAGGAAACTTTCGGATGCGTGATATCGGGGTGGCAACTGCCGGTCCGCGGCTGCCGGACCCCGATGAAGACAGTCACGCACACTCCGTCCGCACGAAGGTTCCAGACTGATGACAGCAAAATTCTTTTTTTTTCGGCAGATTTATGGCATTTAGAGGCGGGGTGATTTTTGAGGAGACACCGATGCGGTCATCCTCGGGATTTAATCGAAGGGGGTTCGGGTGATGAACCCATATTTGGGAGATGAGTTTATGGCGGAATCCTTGCTCAGTTTTTCGGAAGTGTTGATTTACGGCAGAGTTATCGACGATTTGGATTACGACCCTGCGAAAAAGAAAAGCAGAGGAAAAGGCAACAACAAACATCTTGATGAGCAACTCGCGAATTCAGGAAATGACGAAGCCAAATTTGCCAAGATCTACGGGTTTGCCTATGAAGGCACCTACTACGACCTGCCCGAGCCGGTGATTTTCCTGGTTCACGGCGATGGTCAAGATGTCGCCAAAAAGGGCGAGCCGCCAAACCAGGCCTCGCGCGCGCCCACGGATCCTTCGATTGGCGGTGTTGCGGCGGCGGACTATCAGGTCGCTGACGGTATCAAGTTCTGGAGCTATGATAAGTCCGATCAGACCATGCGCATGGATGTGATGACAGGCCAGTTCGAACAGGTTCTTCTAGACCTCTATTTTGGCTTTGACAGCCCTGCTATCAGCGGTGCAAAGGTCAGCGGTGCCAAAGTGAGTGGTGCCAAGGTCAGTGGCGCGAAAGTCAGCGGTGCCAAGGTCAGTGGCGCCAAGGTTAGCGGAGCCAAAGTACGCGGCGGCGACTGATCTTCGGACAAAGTCAGCAAAGAAGGCGCGGGATCTCGCGCCTTTTTCCGTTTTAAAATCCCGCTTTTTTCAGCCCTTCGACAAAGTGCTGCGTGTCGTCCTCCAGACGGTCGGGCAGCACCTTGGCCCAGCGTGACAAAGAAAAGTTCGGGTGTGCGGCGCGGTGCTTTTCAGCAATCATACGTGCCATATCCATGTTGCCCAGCTGCGCATGGCTGGCGGCCAGCATCCGTTGACCCTCGGTCGGATTGTTCATCTTGTTGACGGTTTCGATAACATCTTCATAGCGCCTGAGATTGTAATAGGCGCCGCCGAGGTGCCAGAGATACTGATCCGGAAAGTACGGGTTCAGACGCATGGCCTGTTGCAGATGCGTGATGGCGGTCTCATTTTCCCCCGAATGTGCAAGCGCATCGGCGAAATCCGAATGCATATCCGCATCATTGGGGTTGAGAGCCAAAGCACGTTGGTAAGACTGTAGCGCCGCACTATGTTCCTTGCGATACAGATGGACAAATCCCAGCTCGCCAAATCCCCGTGCGTCTGTCGGGTCCAATTCGATCGACCGCTGTGCCAAAGACAGCGCCTGCTCGAATGCACTGCCTGGATCTTCGGTCCACGAGTATCGCCAATCCAGATTCAACGTTCGGGACAAGGCGGCGGCGGCACGGGCATAGTTGCCGTCCCTTTCCAGCGCAGATTGATAGAAATTCTGTGCCTTGCGGTTGTCGTTGCGCGTGTATTTGAAGATGTGCTGCTGCCCCTGCAGGACAGAGCCATATGCCTCCAGATCTGAAGGAACGGCCTGAACCATAACTTGGCGCTCATGGGATTCGATCATTACGGCCGTGGCCGCGACGATACATTCAGTCACCTCGTCCAGAATATCAAATATATCGTCAATGTTTCGATCAAACCGCTCACCCCAAATCGTGCGTTCAGTGTTAGCATCGACCAGTTCCGCAGTAATGCGGATTCGACTGGAAGAGCGACGCACACTGCCACGGGCGATATACCGGACATTCAGCTTTCTTGCGGCTTCCTTCGGTGGCATGGACTGCGCCCTGAAGAAGAATGATGAGTTTCGGGCGATGACGAAAAGGTTTCTGAATTTGGAAAGGTTCAGAATGATGTCGTCGGTCAGACCATCGGCAATCCAGCCGTCAGACTCATCCCCGCCGCTGATGCTGAACGGTAGCACAGCGACCGACGGAGTGTCCGGGCGTTCCAACAGATCGACAATAGCGTCGGGACGCATAGTGCCCGCCAAAGTAGCACCGGCAACCTCGCTGCGGACACAGTAGGTTGAAACCGGCGAAAGAATGTTCTTCAGATGCTGCGGACCAAGAAATTCGTACCCATACCGCAACCGGTTACAAACCTGATCATACACCGCAGAGCTGACATAGACCCGCTCGGGTTCCGCAATTTCTTGCAATCGCGCTGCAATGTTGACGTTGTCGCCATGAATTCCACGCTCATCTATCAGGATCTCTCCAAGATGGATGCCAACGCGAAACTTGATTTGCTGTTGATCTGATCCTGAATCGTTGTGCTGGGCAGAAATTTGGTGCAGCTCAACACCAAATTCGACCGCGCTGGTCGCTGTTTCAAACAGGGCCAGGATGCCGTCACCGCGCACTTCGACCACACGCCCCTGATAACGGGCGCATGCGGCTTCGATCTGCGATAGAAGTGTCTTCAAAGCGTTGTAGGTGTCGAGTTCGTTCTCACTCATCAGGCGAGAATAGCCGACGACATCTGCAAATAAGACTGCACCCAGCTTCTGAGTGATTGATGAATTCGGGTTAACTGTATTCACTGGCGGTACTCGATTCCTGAGTTCTGAACGAACCCTAACTTTTGTATAACAAAAAAAGATTTGAAATGATTGGTAATAACGTCTCTTAGTCCGACCCAGTCTCTTGCGGGGGCCAACACCAGCAATCCGAGGCATTATTGCCAAGCTTAACGATGGTTTCACCGCCCAATTCTTTCGCCAGTGAATTTCGGTTTTCGAACCAATCGCTGCTCAGCAACCCGACCACAACCATATCGTGAAATTGACCATCTGCAAACCAGGCCTGACGCATCGACCCCTCGATCTGGCACCCCAGTCTGGCAACCAGGTCTCTGCTGCTGACATTATCCGCCCTATAATACGAAGTCAGCCGGTTCAGCCCCAGTTGTCGAAAGGCGAAATCGGCGACCAAAGCCGTCGCCCTGATACCAACTCCATGGCGGCGCACCGAATGATCGACGAACATCGCAACGACAGCATCGCGATTGATCGGCGATATCCCCTCGAGGCCGCTCATGCCGACCAGTTTTCCCGCCGAATTCTCAACAACGAACCAACACCTGCGGCCGATGGCTGAGCCGGTGAACATGTCGCTCCAGCTTTCCTCTGTCTGTGCAAGATTAAGAGGGATGCGGGACACGCGTTCGAATTTGGCTAAATCCTCCACATTTTGAAACCAGGGCAGAATTGTCTCAAGATCGGATTTTTCCAGAGGACGCAGGACATAGGTCTTGTTGCTGGGCTTTTTTTTCACCGGAATTTCAACCTTCAATAAACATCAAAAAATAACCCGTAGAGGATAGCATGAAAACGCCACAAACAGAAAAGATGATTGTTGCAACCCAGTAAAACAAAAAACCGGTCCGCCGATCGGGCGAACCGGTCCGTATTAAGCTGTCAGGCTCTTAGTCGTAAAGAACTGCCGCGATCTTCGGATCGTCAATGTTGGAAGCATCGTAATAGTAAAAGCCTGTGTCGATTAGGGCCGGGACTTCTTCGCCTTTCATCGCCGCGACGGCCGCCTTGACCGTTTCATAGCCGATACCAACCGGGTTCTGAGTAATTGCCCCGGTCATCAGACCACTTTTGATCGCGTCTTTTTGGGCTTTGCCGCTGTCATAGCCAATGATGACAAGGCCTTCGGTGCCCAATTCCTGAACGCCGTTCACGACACCAATGGCAGAGCCTTCATTGGTGCCGAAAATACCATCCAGATTGGGGTTTGCAGTGAGGATCGCTTTTGTCACCTCGGTTGATTTCAGATGGTCGCCCTGCCCGTACTGAACGGTGACAACTTCGATATCAGGGTATTTTTCCGCAATGCGGTTCACAAATCCATCGCGGCGGTCAATGCCAGTGCGGCTGGTCTGGTCGTGGGCTACCACTGCAACTTTGCCTTTTCCACCAATCTTTTCGGCCATTTTGTCAGCGGCAAGCCCCGCTGCAGCTAGGTTATCAGTTGTGGCAGTAGAAACAGGAATATCACTGTCGACTCCGCTGTCAAAAGCGATGATCGGGATACCCTTGTCATTTGCCTGCTTCAGCAACGGAATGGCGGCCTGACTGTCGAGTGCGGCAAAGCCGATAGCTTTGGGATTGTTTGCCAGTGCTGCGGCCAGCATGTCGATCTGACGGTCGACCATCGTTTCGTTGTCCGGTCCTTCGAATGTGATTGTGACGTCAAACTCTTCGGCTGCCTGTTCGGCGCCCTGCTTTACCGCCTGCCAGAATTGGTGCTGGAACCCTTTGGATACCAGCGGAATATAGATTTCTTCCGCCATGGCCATCGAGGCCGGAGCTGCGAGGGTGGCTGCGCTGAGCGCCCCCAGAACGAAACGACGTGTTAACATGATATTCTCCTCCAGTTGGTCGTCATCTTCTTTGGTCCTAAAATTGTTCACCCGGTCTTTTTGCGCCGCGCCATGTCGGCATAGACGGCCAGAATGATGATCGCGCCGGTGACAACGGTCTGCCATTCCTGCGCTACAGATAGAACGCGCAGCCCATTGGTCAGGACAGCCATGATAAGCGCGCCGATGAGCGTTCCCAGGATCGTGCCGCGCCCGCCGGACAGAGAGGTTCCGCCAATGACCACAGCCGCGATGGCCTCAAGTTCGTATCCCAGCCCCAAAGCGGGTTGTGCCGAGTTCAGGCGCGAGGCGATCAGGATGCCGCCGATGCCGCAAATTCCCCCGGCCAGCGCGTAGATTCGCATCTTCCAGGCGTCGGTGTTGACACCCGACAAGCGGACCGCCTCTTCGTTTGATCCCAAAGCAAACGTATAGCGGCCCAGAACAGTACGGCTGAGGATATAGGATGCTGCAATCGCGACCAAAAACAAGATCAGCACGCCGTTCGGGATAGGTACCGAGGGGACGATTTCTCCGATCAGAGACCCGCGCGAGATCTGATCGAAACCAGGCGTGTCATTGAAATAGATCGGTCGTGTGCCCGAGATAACCAGCGATAGACCCTTGAGGATCAGCATCATGCCCAGCGTCGCGATGAAGGGCGGGATTTTCATTTTGGCCACAAATGTGCCCGAACACAGACCACAAAACGCACCCGCTGCAATGGCTGCAGCAACACCCAAAAGCAGGGGCATGCCGAGATAAGTCAGGGCTACGCCCGCAATCACGGCGCAGAAGGTCATCAAAGTGCCAACCGACAGGTCGATTCCGCCCGTGATGATCACCAGAGTTGCGGCAACGGCCAGTACGCCGTTGACCGAAGTTGCCTGCAGAATGGCTATCATGTTCGAGGTCTGCATGAAGTTCGGCGATGCGATCGAAAAGCCGATCAACAGGGCGATGAGACTGGCAAAGGCCAGCAGCTTTTGATACGCGCCGCTTTCCGACAGGCCCGCCAGGGGCTTTTTCTTGTCTATATCCGTTGCTGTGGTCATATTGCTGTCCCTGTGACCTGCATCGCCGCCGTGCGTTGGGTGGCCAGATGCATGATGTCTTCCTGAGTGGTGTTGTTTCCGCCGGGTAGAATTCCGGTCAGCCGGCCTTCGCACATGACGGCGATTCGGTGGCTGAGGCGCATGATTTCCGGCAATTCGGATGAGATCACGATGATCGTCTTTCCCTGCGCGGCCAGTTCTTCGAGCAGTTTGTAGATTTCCGATTTTGCACCGACATCAATACCGCGCGTGGGTTCGTCAAAGATCAGGATGTCGCAATCTCGCAGAAGCCATTTTGCGATGACTACCTTTTGCTGATTGCCGCCGGACAACAGGCGCACCTCTTGCACATCCGAGGGTGTGCGAATGCCAAGCTGGGCGATATAGCCTTTGGCCGTAGTGCTGATTTCGCTATCGTTCAGAACACCGGTGGCACTGGTAAACCTATCCATCGAAGCCAGAGCGATATTGTCGCGGACGTTCATTCCCGTGGCGAGGCCGAAATGCTTGCGATCCTCGGACAGGTACCCGATCCCGGCCCGCACGGCATCCACAGGGGAACGGATGGGCACGATCTGCCCATGTACCCGGATTTCACCGCCATCGATAGTGTCCGCCCCAAAGATTGCCCGCGCAACTTCGGTCCGCCCTGCCCCCATCAGCCCAGCAAAGCCCAAGATTTCACCCTTCCGGACCGAAAAGCTGACATCTTTCAGATCCGTGCCCCGCGTCAGTCCTGCGACTTCCAGAGAAACCTCGGCATCGCTCAGGTCCGGCACATCCAGAGGGTCTTCGGATACTTCGCGCCCAACCATCATCGCAATGATTTTGCTGATCGGCGTGTCACTGGCACCGACAGTGCCAACATATTCACCGTCGCGCATGACAGTCACACGGTCGGCGATTTGTTTCAGCTCGTCCATTTTGTGGCTGATATAGACAATCCCCACCCCTTCCGCCCTCAGGCGGCGGATGATGACGAACAGCTCGGCAATCTCGGCGTCGTTCAGGGCTGCGGTCGGTTCGTCCATGACCAGAACCTTGGAGCGATAGGACAGCGCCTTGGCAATTTCGACCATCTGCTGCTTGGCAATGGTCAACCCGCCGACCAGCGCTTTGGGATCAAGGTTCAGGTTCATCGCCCCGAAGATTTCAGCGGTTTGAGCGTTCAGCGCGGCCTCGTCCAGGCGACCAAAACGTTTCCGGGGCTCGCGTCCGATAAAGATGTTCTGCGCTACGGTCAGATCATTCATCAGACTCAGTTCCTGATGGATGATCCCGATCCCGAGGTTCTGAGCCTCACGCGGGGATGTGGGACTGGCTGATTTGCCTTGAATGGCCAAGTCGCCGCCATCGCGCTGATAGATCCCGGACAGGATTTTCATCAACGTACTCTTCCCCGCCCCGTTTTCCCCCATAAGCGCGTGGACTTCGCCCGAAAACAGATCGAACTGCACGGATTTCAGCGCGTGCACACCGGGGAAATACTTTTCGATCCCCTTCATTTCGACCAGTTTTTCCATCTCTCCTCCCATTTTGCCCCTACCTCTGACGAACCTGCCGCTACATCACAGCGCCGATTTGCCAGGGGACAAATTCAACGCCCCCAAAACCAAGCTCTTCGCTTTTTGTTTGATCGCCCGATGCGACGCGGATCAACATTTCGAACAACTCTTCGCCCTTGGCCTCGATACTGACCCCGTCAGTGACGATGTCGCCGCAATTCAGATCCATGTCTTCGGACATGCGGGCGTACATTTCCGAATTTGTTGCCAGCTTGATGCAGGGCGTGGGTTGATATCCGGAGACCGACCCCCTGCCCGTGGTAAACACGATCAAATTGGCACCCGCCGCCACCTGACCAGTGACTGAGCAAGGATCGAACCCGGGACTGTCCATGAAGACAAAGCCCTTTTTGTCGATAATTTCGCCAAATCTGTAGACGTCGCGCATCGGGGCCGTGCCCCCCTTGGCCACTGCACCCAGAGACTTTTCAAGAATGGTCGTCAGTCCACCGCGCTTGTTTCCGGGGCTTGGATTGTTGTCCATCTCGCCGCCATTGCGCTTGGTGTAATCTTCCCACCAATGAATACGGTCGATCAGTTTTTTGCCGATTTCCGGCGTTTCTGCGCGCCGGGTCAAAAGATGCTCGGCGCCATAAATTTCAGAGGTTTCCGATAGGATTGTTGTTCCGCCATGGCGCACAAGCAGATCAGAGGCATATCCAAGCGCCGGATTGGCAGTGATGCCGGAATAACCATCCGAACCACCGCATTGCATCCCGACCGTAATCGCACTGATCCGAGCCGGCTTGCGGACGGCCTGATTGGCGAGCCGAGCGATCCCCTCCACCTCGGCAAGCCCGCGCTCGATCGTGCGGCGCGTACCGCCTTCGTTTTGGATGGTCATATAGCGCAAGGCACCGTCCTCGCGGATGGGGCGGCCATCAACCAGACTGGCCACTTGCATGACCTCACATCCCAGCCCGATCAGCAGAATGCCGGCAAAGTTCGGGTGCTGGGCGTACCCGGCCAGGGTGCGCATCAACGTAGCATAGCCGTCATCCTTGGCCGACATACCGCAGCCCGTGCCATGCACGATGGGCACCACCCCGTCCACGTTGGGATATGGATCAAGCAACCCATGTTTTAAGGCCGCTTCGGCGATGAACCGGGCTACTGAACCCGAACAATTCACTGTCGTCAGAATTCCGATATAATTGCGCGTGCCAACCTTCCCATCGGACCGGTGATACCCGAGAAAACTCCGCTCTTCGTCGATATGCGGCAAAGGGGTATTTGCGGTCGCATGGGCATAGTCCTGCTGATGGGCCCCCATACCAAGATTGTGGACATGGACGTGATCTCCGGCTGCGATATCTGCCTTTGCCTGACCAATGATCTGACCATAGCGAATGACGTTTTTTCCGGCAGAAATTGGGGTAATTGCAATCTTGTGCCCACGCAGAACCTGATCCCTAAGCGGGACATTCAGCCCGGAAGGCTGCGTGCCGATCTTCAGATCTCGGAGCGCAATGACGATATTGTCGTCCGGGTTCAACCTGACTGTATCGCGCGCTGCGGGCTCAGAAGCCTTTATTTTCTGATCTGGTTGCATCATTTTCCTGTTTGCTGATCCCGACTGCTAATCGTCGGACACGCACTTGTCAACTAACATGTTAGTATGCTAGGTCACCAAATATGAATAAACCACAGGACATAAACGCTCTGCACCTGCGCGATATTTCTACGTCTGAGGGCTCGTTGTCTCAGCGCGTTTACCTCTCAATCAAGCATGCAATCCTGTCGCTGGACTTCGCGCCGGGCGACAACCTCAGGAAGGCGCCGATATGCGAACGCCTTGGCGTTTCGCGTGCGCCCGTGACCGAGGCGATTGCCCGACTTGCTTCAGAGGGACTGGTGGATGTCGTGCCCCAATCCGGCACGCGCGTATCCTATTTCTCGATGTCCGAAATTCGCGAGGGCATGTTCCTGCGTGAAGCACTTGAACTTGCGACGGTCGCCAAAGTCGCGCGCGATTTGACCGAGGATCAGCGCAAGATACTGGGCCGCAACATGCGTCTGCAAGAGCTGCTGATCGAAGATGAAGATGTCCCCGGCTTTTACGAGGCGGATGAAGAATTCCACGGCCTGCTGATGAAATTCACAGGATTCAACAGGTTAAGCGACGTCGCGCAAACCGTTTCACTGCAAGTGACCAGAGCGCGAATGCTGCTGCTGCCTACCCCGGGCCGGGTGGTGGAAACGCTGGCCGAACACCGCGCCATTTTCAACGCGGTTCTTGAGAGAGATGAAAAAGCTGCACAGGACGCCATGCAACGTCATCTGGGGCAGTTGATGCCTCGGATTCAACGCTTGCAGCAGGAACAGTCCCACCTTTTCACGGACTCCCCTCATCCAATACGCGAGGCAGGATGACAGTTACCGCAACAGAGCTTCTAAATGGCCGCACGGCGCGACCCGTTCCGCTGACTCGGATGGGTTTTGGTGGCGCGCCTTTGGGGAATCTCTATCGCAAAGTATCAGACGAGGATGCGCAGGCTGCGCTGCAGGCAGCCTTTGATTTGGGTATCCGATTTTTTGACACCGCACCGCAATATGGGTTGGGCCGCTCCGAGCAACGATTTGGCCAGGCTATTGCCCGGTTCGGACGCGAAGAGATTCAACTTTCGACCAAGATCGGGCGTCTGCTGCTGGATTGCGCACCGCATCATGTCACACCCGAAGCCTTTGTTGATGTGCCGCAGAAACGTATCGTTTTCGACTATACCTATGACGGGGTCATGCGATCCTACGACGCCAGCCGCGACCGGTTGGGTGTCTCATGCGCCGATATCCTGCTTGTGCATGACGTCTGTGCGTTCAGTCAGGGCAGTCAGGAGGCATCTGATGCCAAGATCCGGGAACTGTTCGATGGCGGCGGATACAAAGCTCTGGTCGAACTTCGTGAAGCCGGTGAAATCTCCGCCATTGGAGCCGGTGTAAATGAATGGCAGGTCTGCGAAAGATTATTGGGCTTGGGCGACTTTGACGGGTTTCTTCTGGCAGGCCGTTATACCCTCTTGGAACAAGACGCTTTAGACAGCTTTCTACCCCTTTGCGAAAAGCGGGACGTGGGCATAATTCTTGGCGGGCCGTACAACTCGGGTATCCTCGCAACCGGCGCTGTTTCCGGTGCGAAATACAATTATGCTGATGCACCCGAAGACATCCTTGCCCGAGTTCGCCAGATCGAGGCTGTCTGCTCAGCCCATGATACACCACTGATCGCTGCTGCCTTGCAATTTGTCCTTGGCCATCCCTGCGTCAAAACCGTTGTCCCCGGCGCGGTGAATGCGGCCGAGGTGCAGGCCAATGCGGCCCTGCTCGAACGTCAAATCCCCGCTGCGCTTTGGTCTGATCTGTGTTCGGAAGGATTGATCCGTTCCGACGCCCCCCTTCCCGGAGAGACTGCCTATGCTGCGTAATATTGATCCCATCCTGTCGCCTGACCTGTTGTACACCCTGCGCGCTATGGGGCATGGCGATGAAATCGTGATTGCGGATGCGAATTTCCCCGGCTCCAGCTCTGGGCCGGGCTGCATACGTGCCGACGGGTCAAGCGCCAGCGAAATCCTAAGAGCTATTTTGTCTGTCATGCCGTTGGACACATTTGTGCCTGACCCGGCCCTGACCATGCAGGTTGTTGGCGATCCGGATGCTATACCAGAGGCCATAGCCGATTTTCAGACCATTATCAGCGAAATAGCGGACCACCCGGCCACGATACAGGGCCTTGAACGTTTCGCCTTTTACGACCGGGCGGCCACAGCTTTTGCGATCGTGCAAACCGGCGAACGTCGGCTGTATGGCAACATCATCCTGAAAAAGGGTGTTCTTGGATGAAGATCGACGCCCATCAGCATTTTTGGACATTGGCGCGCGAAGACTATGGCTGGCTGACACCGGATCTGGGGCCGATTTACGCGGATTTCGCGCCCGCGGATCTGGCCCCATTGCTGAAAGGAGCGGGAATTGACGGTACGGTCTTAGTACAGGCTGCGCCGACAGCTGCTGAGACCGAATATCTGCTGTCACTCGCCGAGCAGGCCCCGTTCATAAAAGGCGTTGTCGGATGGGTTGATTTTGAGGCCGCCGACGCACCGGAACAAATCGCACGACTGGCTGCCCACCCGGTTTTTGTCGGTTTGCGCCCCATGGTTCAGGACATTCCCGACCCATTATGGATGCTCAAGGATGGGCTGACACCGGCTTTTGACTCTCTGCAACAGTCAAACCTTACCTTTGATGCGCTGACCCTGCCGCGACATCTGGGGCCGCTTCAACAGCTGCTGGATCGGCACCCACATATGCGCACGGTGATTGATCACGGTGCCAAGCCCCTGATCCGGGAGGGAGTCATGGAGGGCTGGCAAGAAGACATGTCGACATTGGCCCGAAATACAAATGCCTGGTGCAAACTTTCCGGGTTGGTGACCGAGGCCGGGGCGAATTGGACGGTAGAAGATTTGAAGCCTTATGTGAATCACCTGCTGAACACATTCGGGCCCTATCGCCTGATCTGGGGCAGCGACTGGCCGGTTTGCACATTAAACAGCAGTTATGAACGATGGCTCGAGGCGACCGATACGCTGTTAACCGGTCTGTCACCACACGAGCATCAGGCGATACGGGGCGGTAATGCTGCCCATGCCTATGATCTCAGGAACTAGATTGATCTTTCCGAGGCTGTATGCCGATGGGATTTTGCCGTCGTGGTTCCCAGAAGCTTGGATTTTAGAAGGAGAGTGAATTAGATATGACATCATCCGAAAACCTTGGCCGTCTGGCTGGAAAAACTGCTCTGATCACCGCCGCGGGACAGGGCATAGGGCGTGCAACAGCCGAATTGTTCGCCGCCGAAGGTGCACAGGTTTTTGCCAGCGACATTAATGATACCTCTCTGGCAGAGTTGCAAAATATCCAAGGCGTTACGTCGGTAAAACTTGACGTAACCGATACGGCGGCAGTGCAGGACTTCGTCGCGGGCACGCCCCCGTTGGATGTTTTGTTCAACTGCGCAGGATATGTGGCTGGCGGGTCCATTCTGGAATGTGATGAACGTGACTGGGATTCCAGTTTTGAGCTGAACGTCAAATCGATGTACCGGCTGATCCAATGTGCCCTGCCAACAATGCTGGAACATGGTGGCGGGTCTATCATCAACATGTCTTCGGTCGCCTCTTCGTTGAAGGGCGTTCCAAACAGGTTTGCATACTGCGCCTCGAAAGCCGCCGTAATCGGACTGACGAAATCGATCGCAGCCGATTTCGTTACTCAAGGCATCCGGTGCAATGCGATCTGCCCCGGCACTGTCGACAGCCCCAGCTTGCACGACCGGTTGCGCGCAACTGGGGATTACGAGAAAGCAATGACTGATTTTATCGCGCGGCAACCCATGGGCCGCATCGGAACCGCAGATGAGATCGCGGAACTTGCGCTCTATCTGGCCAGCGATGCCAGCAAATACACAACCGGACAGCCCTTTGCCATTGATGGCGGCTGGACGATCTGAAGCAAATGAGGAATGTGAAATGAAATTGCTACGATACGGCCCAGCAGGCGCGGAAAAGCCGGGCATAGTTGATAAAGACGGCACTATCCGGGACCTGTCGGGGATCGTCGCCGACATTGCTGGGGAAGCGCTTAGCGATGAAACCCTCGCACGGCTGCGCGCGCTGGATCTTGAAACCCTGCCACCCGTCGATGCCGACAGCCGTATCGGCGCCTGTGTTGGACGTGTCGGCAAGTTCATCTGCATCGGTTTAAACTTTGCCGATCACGCGGCCGAAAGCGGCATGGACCTACCTGCTGAGCCGGTGGTCTTTTTCAAAGCGACATCCGCCATCATAGGCCCCGATGACACCGTTGAAATCCCCCGCGGGTCAGTCAAGACCGATTGGGAGGTGGAACTGGGCGTCGTCATCGGAAAAGAAGCAAAATACATCTCGGAGGATGAAGCACTGGCCCATGTGGCAGGATATTGTGTGATCAATGACCTGTCAGAACGGGATTTTCAGCTGCACCGTTCAGGTCAGTGGGTCAAAGGTAAATCCGCAGATACGTTCGGCCCAATCGGTCCCTGGCTGGTGACACGGGACGAAATCCCTGATCCCCAAGACCTGCCAATGTATCTTGAGGTGAACGGGCATCGGTATCAGGATGGCTCGACCAGAACGATGCATTTCAGTGTCACAGCGGTGATCTCGCACCTGTCGCAGTTCATGTCACTGCAACCCGGCGACGTGATCTCGACCGGGACACCCCCCGGTGTGGGTCTGGGGCAAAATCCGCAGGTTTACCTCAAACCTGGTGACAAGATGGAACTGGGGATCGAAGGTCTGGGGGTTCAACGTCAGAACGTCATACAGGGATAGTCCCAGGGACCTATCAAGTGGTGCTCATCCAGTTATTCTTGGTGGGTTTCCTCGGACCAGGATCGCCGGAAATTATGCGGTGATATTCTGAATCGGTTCCGGAAATGCACAGAAAGCCTATCCGTACTGGAAAACCCGGATGCAAAGGCTATCTCAGAAACGCTCAGGTTTGTTTCATTCAACAGGGCAAAAGCACGGTCCAGCCTGAGTTCATTATAGAACCGTCCCGGTGACATGTTAGTGTGCTGCCTGAACAGCCGCTCCATATGCCGCCGGGACAGGGACGCCTGATCCGCTATTGCCTCGAGGCTGAGCTGCGTTTCAATATTTTCGCGCATGATTTGCACCGCTTCGATCAATTTGGCATTTCGCGTGCCCAAAAGCGCCGAAACCGGCGATACCTGTTTGCTGCCGCCTTCTCCCAGCCTTCTGTGCAGGCACATTTCCGAAACGTTGTTCGCCAAGGCGTTGCCAAACAATTCCTCGATAACTTCAAGCATCATGTCAGTGCTGGCGTGCCCGCCCCCGCATGTTCTAAGTTTCCTGTCAATTTCATAGAGGTTCTGGGTCGGCTCCATTGTTGGGAAGTTCTCACAAAAGCCAGGCCGGTTTTCCCAATGGACGGTAAAGTTTCTGGTTCCGATCACGCCCGCCTTTGCTAAGGCAAATGCACCGGTACAAATCCCACCGAACTCACATCCATGCGCCTTTTGTCGCCGAATCCAGTTCAGGACATTTGTGTTGAAAGACCTCATCGGTTGCGTTCCGGAACACACAAAGACAAACGCTCCCTTCTCCAGGTCATGGACCGAGTGATCCGCCTGAACACGTATGCCGTTGGAACAGGTCACAGGTTCTCCGTCGGTGGAGAGCACGTACCACTCGAACAGCTGCTTTCTGGACAGTTGATTTGATATGCGCAGAGGCTCAATCGCGGCACTGAAAGCCAGCATCGTCGTGTTGGGTAAAAGCAGAAAATAGAAGGCCTTGGGCGGCCCGTCATAGGAAACGTCCACGGAAATTGCGCCTTTTGGCAAAAAGCGCGGATTATCCATACGATCCTCTTTCATGTTTAATCCTTATAGAACGTGACCATTTTTACTGTGGCAGCCGAGGCGGCTTGAAATCAATCAACACTTTATATTCATTAGTGAATGCAAGGCTCTTGGAAAATCGGTGTCTATTTTGTATTTTGGATACAAAATTACACCAGCAGAGACTGTAACAATGCCAAGAACCCGCGCAATTCCCAGGCAAAGTTTGCCCGATGTCATCACAAATGACCTGCGCGAGCGGATTCTAAGCGGTGAGATGGCAGAAGGTGAAGCCATCCGTCAAGAAGCCCTGGCAGAAGACTATGACGTGTCACGCATGCCCATACGAGAAGCGTTAAAACGGCTTGATGCAGAGGGTCTTGTGCAGCTGACCAACAATCGCGGCGCTGCGGTGACAAGACATTCGCTGTCAGAAATCGGTGAGATATTTGACCTGCGGATAATGTTGGAGGTCGACCTGTTCAGGCGTGCAATTCCACAGATGACCGAGGCAAATTTTGCCGAATGTGAAAGGTTTCTGGACGAAATGGAAACGTCCTACGAAGCCTATGATGTCGGGCGGTGGGGTGGTTTGAACTACGAATACCACAATGCGCTTTACGCTGCAGCACGCCGTGGGATCACCAATGATATACTACAACGGATCAATCTACAGTCCGATCGCTATGTCCGTATGCACCTGAGCGTTATGGAACAACGCGAGCCCGCGAAAAAGGACCATCGCCAACTGCTGACGCTGGCCGAGAATGGGCAAGTTGAGGAAGCCTGCGCGCTGTTGACCCAACATATTGGGCGTACAAAAGACCATTTGCTTGCGATGGTCACCGCAACGCGCAGTTCCGAGAGCTAACCTAACCCAGCGGATGCAGGCATGCAGCCTGATGGGTTGTTCCTTGCAGATCGGGTGGTGCCGCACGGCATTCGTCAGTTGCCAGCCAGCATCGCTGAGCAAAGGCACATCCCTTGGGGATATTCATCGGTGAGGGCAACTCACCTTCCAGCTTGATCCGTTCCTTACGCGCCTCGGGGTCGGCACGCGGTGTCGTCGACAACAACGCTTTGGAGTAAGGATGCCGGGGCGCCGCGAACAACTGTTCTTTCGGAGCTTTCTCGACTGCGCGTCCCAGATACATGACAATTACGTCATCAGCGAAATGCTTCACCACAGACAGGTCATGCGAGATGAACAGGTAGGCCAGGTTCAGACGCTCTTGCAGTTCAACCAGCAGGTTCAGGATTTGTGACTGGATCGAAACATCCAGCGCCGATACCGGCTCATCCAAAACCAGAACCTTGGGGTTCAGCATCAGGGCTCGGGCAATCGCAATCCGCTGCCGTTGGCCACCCGAAAACATGTGGGGGTAGCGATCATAATGCTCGGGGCGCAGACCGACAAGATCAATCATTTCGCGTGCGCGAGTTTCCCGTTCCGCAGCGGTCATATCGGGCCGGTTGATGATCAGAGGTTCCTGCAGGATCTGACCGATCCGTTGTCGCGGATTAAGCGAACCATAGGGATCCTGAAACACGATCTGCACGTTTTCGCGCATCTCAGCCCATTTTGAAGGGGTGATATCGACACCGTCGATGGTCAGTGTTCCCGAAGTGGGCTCTTCAATCATCGTTACGACGCGAGCGAGGGTGGATTTACCGCACCCGGACTCTCCTACAATGGCCAGCGTCTTACCAGGCTCTAGGGCAAAATCCACACCGGACAGGGCTTTGACCGTTGCCGATTTCGACAGCAATCCCCCTTTGACCTCATAGTGCCGGGCCAACGCGTTTGCCTGAACGATCGGGGCGGTCATGCCAATTCTCCAGCGGTGATTTCCTTGACGTGGTGACAGCGGGCCTTGCCGAAATCTGCTCCATGCGGAGCGGGTGGTGTGTTCCGGCACAAGTCATCGGCGAATTGGCATCGCGGGCTGAACAAGCAACCTTTGGGACGGTCAAATTGACCAGGAACAACACCTGGAATCGTCGGCAGCAATTTCGAAGTTGCCCGTTCAGGCAAAGCGTTCAGCAAAGCTGAGGTATAAGGATGGCGCGGTGTGCGGAACAGATCGCGTACCGGCTGTTCCTCGACCTTTTGACCGGCATATTGGACCTGAACCCGCTCGGCGGTTTCTGCCACAACACCCATGTCATGGGTAATCAGAACAAGGCCCATCCCCTGCTCATCGCGCAATCGGACCAACAGATCCAGAATCTGCGCCTGAATCGTTACATCAAGCGCGGTAGTGGGTTCGTCCGCGATCAGAAGTTTCGGGGTGCAGGCAATCGCCATCGCGATCATGACCCGCTGATTCATGCCGCCCGACATCTGGTGAGGAAACGTATTCAGGCGGCTCTCGGGTGCCGGGATACCCACCAGGTCAAACAGCTCAATCGCGCGCTGATGACGGTCTTTGCGGTTTAGTCCCAAATGGATACGCAGTGCTTCCTTGATCTGGAAACCGACCGTGAAACAGGGGTTTAGCGAAGACATCGGCTCTTGAAAGATCATGGCAATATCTTTGCCGATGATCTTGCGCCGATCCCGTGCCGAGATTTTGGTCAGGTCGCGACCCTCAAAGCTCATTTCATCTGCCGTGATCGTCGCCGTCCATGGCAGCAACCCCATCAGCGCCAGCATTGAAACGGATTTCCCCGAGCCGCTTTCCCCGACAATGGCCATCAACTCGCCCTTGTTGACAGACAGATCAACGCCATCCACAGCGCGGAACTCACCCGACGCAGTAGCAAACTCGACCGAAAGATTTCGGATTTCCAACAGGCTCATGTCGTCAGCTCCGTTTCAGCTTGGGGTCCAGCGCGTCGCGCAGACCGTCGCCCATCAGGTTGATTGCCAGCACCGTGACCAGAATGGCCAGGCCCGGGAAAGTTACCACCCACCACGCGCGCAGAATGAATTCGCGCGCTTCGGCCAGCATCGTACCCCATTCCGGCGTGGGCGGCTGCGCCCCCATGCCCAGAAAGCCAAGTGCCGCAGCATCCAGAATCGCGGTCGAGAAGGACAGCGCCGCCTGGACAATGATCGGCGCCAGACAGTTCGGCAGCACGGTTTTGAACATCAGGCGTGCCTTGCTTGCACCGGCCACACGAGCCGAGGTCACATAATCCTTTTGCCGTTCGGCCAGAACCGAGGCGCGGGTGAGGCGCACGTAATGTGGTTGAAACACAATGGCGATGGCGATCATTGCATTGGTCAGAGACGGGCCCAGAATGGCGACCAGAACCAGTGCCAGCAGCAGCGACGGAAAGGACAAGATAATATCCATCACGCGCATGATCATCGTATCGACCCATTTGGGTGCAAACCCGGATAGCAGGCCAAGAACCACACCGCCTGACACGGCCACACAAACCACGACGATCCCGACAAAGAAGGAATAGCGAGATCCCATAATCAGCCGCGAAAGCATATCCCGGCCGAGTGGATCAGTCCCCAGCGGGAAGGCCCAACTGCCGCCTTCCTGCCACGCCGGAGGCTGCAGGATATGCTCGCGGAACTGTTCGGTTGGATCGTAGGGGGCCAGCAAAGGTGCGAAGGCAGCACAAAAGACAAAGGCAGCGAATACCCACAGGCCAATCACCGCGCCGCGGTTTTCACTGAAATAAAACCAGAATTCGCGCAAGGCGCTTGGGCGGTCTTCGGTTTTGGGTGCATTTGCGGATAGTTCAGCCATCACCGCCTCCGGATTTTTGGATTGATGATGCCATAAAGGACATCGACCAGTAGGTTCACCAGCATCACGATCACGGCGATCATCAGAAGACCGCCCTGCACCACCGGGTAATCGCGCCGGAAGATGCTGTCGACCATCCACTTGCCTATGCCCGGCCAGCTAAAGATCGTCTCGGTCAGAATTGCACCAGCCAGCAAAGTTCCAACCGACAGGCCGATCACCGTAATCACGGGGATCAACGCATTACGCAGAGCATGCAGCCCGTTGATCCGAGTGGGTGACAGGCCTTTTGCCCGCGCGGTACGAATGTAGTCCTCGCCCAGAACCTCAAGCATCGCCGAGCGCGTCTGACGCGCAATGACAGCCAGCGGGATCGTCCCCAGAACAATCGTTGGCAGAATCAAATGCCGAACAGCCGACGTGAATGCCCCGGGTTGCCCCGACAAGAGACTGTCGATCAGCATAAAGCCGGTCACGCTGGGGAAGTAATACAGAAGGTCGATCCGACCCGAAACAGGTGTCCAGCCCAAATTGCCCGAGAACACGATGATCAGCAGCAGCGCCCACCAGAAGATAGGCATCGAATATCCCACCAGCGCAGATGACATCAGCGCCCGATCAAAGAATTTGCCCCGGTTGACTGCGGCAATGACACCGGCGGGCAACCCAAGGGCCACCGCGAAGATCATCGCGCAGATTGACAACTCCAGCGTCGCTGGGAACAGGGCAAAAAACTCGTCCCAGACCGGTTTCTTGGTGACAAAGCTTTCGCCCAGATCGCCCTGCATAACGCCGGTCAGATAGTCCCAATATTGTTGGAGTACCGGCTTGTCGAAGCCCAGTTTGACCACCATTTCCTGATAGCGTTCCTCGGACATTCCGCGTTCACCGGCCATGACGATGATCGGATCACCGGGCAAAACCCGAATGAACATGAAGGAGATAAGCGTTACACCCAGGAACGTCGGAATGAACATACCGAGACGAGAAAGAAAGTAGCCAAACATCAGCGACCTATGATTGTGAGATCTTTGGGAAAGTGGGTCAGCGACCGACAGCCATCCCCTGTAACAAGCACGTCATCTTCTATGCGCACGCCGAAATTGTCCAGCGCGTAAAGGCCCGGCTCGTTTGTCCAAACCATGCCCGGCAGGATTTTCTGGTCGTTTCCACGCATGATATACGGCGCTTCGTGAACGTCGCGGCCCAGCCCGTGGCCCGTTTTGGTGCGGATCCGGTCGGCATAGGGTGACGCTTCGAGAACGCCGATCACGGCATCGTCGATATCATGCGCCGTGACACCGGGACGGCAGGCTTTGAACCCTGCCAGATTGGCGCGCAGAACGGTGTCATAGACCGCCCTGCCCTCGTCCGAGACCTCTTCGACAAAGAACGTGCGGGTGATGTCGGCGGCAAACCCATGTTTGCGGGCTCCGAAATCAAACAAAAGCGCATCGCCCGGTTTGATCTGGTAATCCGCCCGCGCCTTACCATGGGGCCGCGCCGAGTTATCCCCGGCGGCAACAATCGGCGAAAATGCCAGCGAGGCGGCGCCTTCCGCAAACAGCGCCTGAATCAAGGCCTGTTCAATCTGCAATTCGGTCTGACCGACGCGCACATCCGCAATCACGCGCTCTAATGCGCGTTCAGAGATGTCGATCGCGGCTTGAAGCGCTGCGATATCGTCTTCTGTCTTGATAATGCGCAAGCCAGAAATTTCACGCTCGGCATCGACAATCCGCAGGTCCGGTAACGCGTTGGTAAACGCTTTCGACACAAAGACTCGCATCACCTGCCCTTCCACAGCCAGCGATGTCAGCGGCATATGCTTGGCGAGGGCTGCAAAGGCGTCATCATATCCGGTCTGGTCGAACCAGTCGAAAACGGCGCCTTCAAATTCAACCAGGTCCCAACTGCCGAGCTCAAGGTTGGGAACGATGGCCGCAGGAGAACCTTCGCCGGGGACCACGACCACAAAGGGCCGCTCGTGGCTCATGAAAGGTTTTCCCAATGCGCGGGTGAAATTCGGGCCGGGCACAAGGGCCACGGCATCAACTGACATGTCCTTTGCCAGTTGACGGTACTCGGACAAATTCGGCATCAGGGCCGACCTCCAATAAGAAACCGGAGCCGCCACGCGGGCGGCTCCGGTCGGTAAGTGATGAATTATTCGACGCTCACACCGTAGAAGATGTGGCCGCCCAGCGGGTGCACTTTATAGCCCTGCACTTCGTTGCGCATCGGCATAAAGACCACCGAGTGTGCGATCGTTGCCCAAGGCGCCTGCTCTTTGAAGACCACCTGAGCGTCTTCGTACAGCTTGGTGCGTTCGGCCTGATCGGTGGACTGCTTGGCCTTGAGGATCAGCTCTTCGAAGGGCTCGTGGCACCACTGCGCCCGGTTCGAGGCTTCGCGTCCGTCACAACCCAGCAGAACCGCCAGGAAGTTGTCTGGATCGCCATTGTCACCGGTCCAACCCAGCAGAACGGCTCCGTCACGGTCCAGATCTTTCGAACGCGACAGGTATTCACCCCATTCATAGGACACGATTTCGACGTCGACACCAACCTTGGCAAAATCCGCTTGGATCAGCTCGGCCATACGGCGTGCATTCGGGTTATAGGGACGCTGTACCGGCATAGCCCAAACCTTCATCGACAGGTCGGATACGCCTTCGGCTTCCAGCATCGCCTTGGCCGCTTCGGGATCATACGCGTCATCGGTGATGGCGTCGTTATAGCCCCACATGGTTGGCGGGATCGGGTTCTTGGCAACTTGGCCCGAGCCCTGGAACACGACGTCGATGATCGCATTCTTGTCGATCGCCATGTTCAGCGCCTTGCGGACCTTCGGATTGTCGAACGGTGCCATGGTGGTGTTGTAGGCGAGGTAGCCGACGTTCAGGCCTTCCTGCTCCAACATGTTGATATCTGCATCGTCCTGCATCGCCTGAATGTCGGCCGGGTTCGGATAAGGCATGATATGACATTCGCCCGCTTTCAGCTTTTGATAGCGAACCGATGCATCCGGCGTGATCGCGAAGATCAGGTTCTCCACATCCGCAGGGGCCTTCCAGTAGTCAGCATTCTGCGCATAGCGGATCACCGCGTCTTTCTGGTAGGCTACAAACGAGAACGGACCAGTCCCGATCGGTGCTGTGTTCAGCTTCTCAGGCGTACCCGCGGCCATCATCGCATCCGCATATTCCGCAGACAGGATCGAGGCAAAGTCCATCGCCATGTTGGCCACAAAAGGCGCTTCAGGCTTGGACAGGGTGAACTTCACTGTGTAGTCGTCGACTTTTTCAATCGACTCGACCAGGTCCGGCATACCCATGCCCTGGAAATATTCCCAGGTACCACCAGATACCTGATTATAGGCATGGCCTTCATCCTTCTGGCGCATGAACGAGAAGATCACGTCATCAGCATTGAAATCACGCGTCGGCGTGAATTCGTCATTCGAATGGAATTTGACGCCCTGACGCAATTTGAAGGTATATTCCAGACCATCATCGCTGGCCTCAACGCTTTCCGCCAGACCGGGGATAACATTGGTAGTACCGGTCTCAAACTCGAGCAGACGGTTGTAAATCGGGTGTGACGAGGCATCAAAGGTTGTCCCTGCGGTAAATAGCGCCGGGTCAAAGCCTTCGGGTGATCCTTCCGAGCAATATACCAAAGTATTTGCTTGGGCCGCAGCACTGGACAACGCAATCGCTGCAGTTGCGGCCATCAATCTAAGTTTCATGAGTTTCTCCCAGAAATGTTTTTTCTTCAGATTTTCGCGTTGTTCTAATTTCTAGTCAGAACAATCTTTGATGACTGTCACCGCAGCGAAATCCCTGCCCAATGTATCCAAAATACAAAATCCATTGTCAACTGAGTTCACCGCCCAGCGATCAGGAAGTAAAAAAGAGGGCAGGTACAGCGTTATGATTTGCCTGGTCGAGCCTGTTTTCTAACTGATTTCGGTTCTTTGGCGATTAGAGCCAAGCAGTGGCGAAGCCACCGGGCAGGAGCGTCCGAACTCTTGAATGCCATCAATCCTAAATGCCGCGGGCTTCAGGGATCGACCTCCACATCCATATCTTGAATCGAGTCGATCCGACCCAAATGTCAGGCGCCGTAACGGGCCATGAACATGTCGACAGCCTGCAGCGCGACCTCTTCAATCTCAGCCTCTGAAAAGCTGCTTTGAATGCCGAATGTGGATCGGGGCCAAAGGCGGACCTTGCACAATTCCGAAAACTGTTCAGCGGCAAATTGAAGGTCCTCGATAACCAATTCGCCTTTATTCACCGCTTTTTGCAGATATTCTGCAAGTTGCCGGGTGCCATTTTGCGGCCCCGCCTCATAGAAGGCGCGGCCAAGTTCGGGGAACCGATCTTGCTCGGCCACGCAGATGCGGAACACCTGCTGCGCAAAATCCGACACCAGAAATGCGGCCAGCTGGGTCGCAGCGATGGTCAGCACCTCGCGTGCGGGTTTTGTATCGTCAACCATCGAAACGACATTCTCGGCCATACGGCAGCATTCGTTCTGGGCGACCTCCATGAAAAGAAGACGCTTGTCCGGGAAATAGCTGTACAAAGTCGCCTTGGAAACGCCCGCCGCGCGCGCAATGTCATCTACACTAGCTCCTTCGAAACCATCTGCCATGAACACTGATCGGGCTCCTTGCAGGACCTGATCAAATTTTCGGCCTGTTCGCAAAATGGCAGTTGCTTCGGACATGCGCTCTCCTTCAGGGGTGAATTCGTCGAATCTATAAACTGATCAGTTCAGATACAACGATTCGCATAGGATTTCGGCCATGGGCAGGCGGGATTATGGTAATTTTTCCGTTAGGTCAGTCCGCGAAGGTCGTTCGGCGGGGCCTGATTGGCCAGGGGTTGCCGCCAGAGAAAACCGTGCTAACACTCTGGCCATGGCTGATATTTTTCTGCGTACGCTGCCGTTCTTTGCGATTATTGGCCTGGGGTATTGGGCTGGGCGCAGTCGGTTCTTTTCGGAAGAAGCCACGGCCTATCTGACGAAATTCGTGTTCTATTTCGCGCTTTCGGCAATGTTGTTCCGCTTTGCCGCCACCCTGCCCTTTGCCGAGATATTCGACGGCAGATTGGTCGCGGGCTATCTGCTGGGAACGCTTACGGTTTATGCTCTGGCCAGTCTGATCGCGTGGATGCGCGGCCTTGACATACCAACCTCGGCCGTCGAGGCCCAATGCGCTGCGATCGGCAATGTGGGCTTTCTGGGGCTGCCGATGCTTGCGCTTTTGTTCACCGAAGCAGCAATCGGCCCGGTCATGCTGGTATTGACTGTCGACCTTGTGGTGTTTTCCTCGCTGATCGTGATTTTGATCAATGCCGGACGCGATGGGCGGCTGACGCCGGCAACATTTAGGTTGATTGGCCTCGGTTTGCTCAAAAACCCGATGATCGTATCTATTTCAGCGGGGCTTTTGTGGTCAGCCTTCCAAATTCCCGTGCCCGTTCCACTGAACGATTTTCTGACAATCCTGGGCGGGGCAGCCACTCCGGGAGCCTTGTTTGCGATAGGGGCATCGCTCGCCAGCAAATCCGCCGAGCGTGTTCAGATCGCTGCCTGGCTGAGTTTTTGCAAACTGATCATTCATCCGCTCTGCGTTGCTGTTTTCGTAATCTGGCTGATCCCGGCGGAAAGCTTCTCGGCTTCGGTTGCCATTGCAGCGGCAGCACTGCCTGTCGCTGGGAATGTCTATATGCTGGCGGCCTATTACGGGGTCGCACCCCATCGGGCTTCGGCCGCAATTCTCTTGTCCACCGTGGTCAGCATCCTGACACTGCCGCTGGTGATTGCCATAGCCGGAACATTCTAAGCCACAGATAGGGAAAAATACTCGCTGGCCGCAGGAACACAGACTTTACGCACGGACCGAGTAACGATAGCCATGGCGCGAACCTAACGTAAGGACGGAACCAAATGGAAACCCTTTCGGAAAACGCTTGTTTCGGAGGCGTCCAGGGCGTCTATCGCCACGCCTCGGCTGCCTGCCAATGCGACATGACTTTTGGACTGTTCCTGCCCGCCGAGGCAAAGGACGGCCCGGTTCCGGTTCTGTGGTATCTGTCTGGCCTGACCTGCACCCATGAAAACGCCATGACCAAGGCCGGGGCGCAGGCCTGGGCCGCGGAACAGGGTATCGCCCTTGTTTTCCCTGACACATCCCCGCGCGGCGAAGGCGTCGCCGATCACGAGGACTACGATCTGGGCCAGGGCGCGGGGTTTTATGTGAATGCCACGCAATCACCCTGGGCACCGCACTTCAACATGTGGGACTATGTGGCCGAGGAATTGCCCGCTCTGCTGGTTGAAACCTTTGCAATCGACGCAGACCGCCAGGCCATTACCGGCCATTCCATGGGCGGCCATGGCGCCCTGACATTGGCAATGAACCTACCGGGTCGGTTCCGATCGGTTTCGGCATTTGCACCAATTTCAAACCCAACAAGCGCCGATTGGGGCCGCAAACAACTGAAGGCATATCTGGGCGATGACGCGGCCCAATGGGCCAAGCACGACGCATCGCTGATGATGAAGAACACCGGTTTCGACGGCCCTGTCCTGATCGACACCGGCGACAATGACCAGTTCATCGACCTGTTGCGCCCCGAGGCGCTGGCCCAGGCGATAGCCGAACGTCGCCAACAGGCAGTTTTCCGTCTGCAGCCCGGCTATGACCATTCTTACTTCTTTGTGTCGACCTTCATGGAAGACCACATCACTTTCCACGCCGAAGCACTGTATGGAGACTGAGGCATGAGCAAATACGACTATGACCTGATCATTGTCGGGTCCGGCCCTTCCGGTCGTTCGGCGGCGATTCAGGCAGGCAAGTTGAAACGCCGGGTGCTGGTTATCGACCGCAAGGATCGGTTGGGTGGGGTCTCGGTCCATACCGGGACCATCCCGTCAAAAACCCTCCGCGAGACAGTGCTGAACCTGTCTGGCTGGCGCGAGCGCAGCTTTTACGGGCGCTCGTACCGGGTAAAGGATCAGATCCGGGCCGAAGACCTCAAGGCTCGGCTGCACATGACGCTGGACCATGAGGTCGATGTGCTGGAACATCAGTTCAATCGGAACCACGTGGAAACCTTAAATGGTCTGGCAAGATTTGTCGGTCCCCACGAGATTGAGGTTGCAACCGACGCAGGCGAAACCACACGTCTGTCCGCCGCAAAGTTCCTGATTGCCACCGGAACCAAGACCTATCGTCCCGATTATGTGCCCTTCAACGGGAAGACCATCGTCGATGGCGATGATTTTCTGGAGATGGCCGAGATACCGCGCTCGCTATGCGTGATCGGGGCCGGTGTAATCGGTGTTGAATATGCCACGATGTTTTCCGCGCTTGATGTACGTGTCACCCTGATTGAACCCCGCGAGACGTTTCTGGATTTCATCGACAGCCGGCTGATCCACGACTTTACCCACCAAATCCGCGAAAACGGCGTGGATTTGCGGCTGGGCTCTACCGTTGAAAAGATCGAAGATGGAGGTAGCCACGTAGAAGTGACGCTCGAGAATGGACGGCATGTCCGGGCCGAGATGTTGCTGTTTGCCGCCGGGCGGATGGGCGCGACCTCGGCCTTGAATCTGGATGCTGTCGGGCTGACAACCGATCACCGCAACCGGATTGAGGTCGATCGCAAGACCTATCAGACAGCGGTACCGCATATCTATGCGACCGGAGATGTAATCGGACATCCCTCGCTGGCATCAACCTCGCTGCAGCAGGGGCGCGTGGCGGCATGTCACGCGTTGGAGACCCCGACCCTGCCGGAAAGCCCCTGGTACCCTTACGGCATCTATTCGGTGCCCGAGATATCCACCTGCGGCATGTCCGAAGAGGAACTACAGGAGCGCGATATCCCTTACGAGGTTGGCGTCGCGCGATTCCGCGAAACTTCTCGCGGGCATATCATGGGGTTGGAACATGGCATGTTGAAGATGCTGTTTTCGCTGAAAACCCGCCGGGTTCTTGGTGTGCAGATCGTAGGCGAAGGCGCGACTGAGCTGATCCATATCGCACAGGCTGTATTGAACCTGAAAGGCACAGTGGATTATTTCGTTCAAAACACATTCAACTACCCGACCTTGGCCGAGGCCTATAAGATCGCTGGTCTGGATGCGTTCAATCGGATGCCCATCCCCGAGGAATTCAAGGTCAAGAAGAAGCCTGCCGAGAAACAGGCAAAGAAAGCGTGACAACCCTGTACATAGACGCAGATGCCTGTCCAGTGAAGGCCGAGGCCGAGCGTGTAGCGACCCGACATAAGATTCCGATGGCTCTGGTTTCGAACGGGGGTCTGAGACCTTCGGCCAATCCTCTGGTACAGGTTGTGATCGTGTCCGCAGGTGCGGATGAGGCCGATAAATGGATCGCAGAGCGTTGTGGTACAGGGGACGTGGTTGTGACCTCAGACATTCCTTTAGCCGCGAAATGTGTTGAAGCAGGTGCGCGTGTATTACGTCACAACGGCGAGGCCTTTACCGCCGCCAATATTGGTCAGCAACTGGCGATGCGCGACCTGATGGCAGACCTGCGTTCGGCAAACCCTCTGGGCGCAGGGGGCGGTGGCAAGCCTTTTGGCAAGGCCGATAGGTCCCGGTTTTTGGATGCGTTGGAACGGGAATTGCGGGCGGCACTAATGGCGTGACCCTCCCGCCCGTCACAGACGCATCAGAGATGCGTCCCCTCCGGTTGGGCCGGGCAGCGCTGCGCGCTGCAGTTCCTGTCTTGAAAAGCGCAGCAAGGATTGATTCAGTCAGCCCTAGCAGAGATTCTAAGAAGGATTATTCATGCCAATAGAAGCGGTGGTTTTCGACATCGGGAATGTCCTGATAGAATGGCAGCCAGAACAGTACTACGATGCGGTTATTGGTGAAGACCGTCGCCGGGCCATGTTTGCCGAGGTTGACCTGCATGGAATGAATGATCTGGTTGATCAGGGGCATCACTTCACGGACACCATCTATGGCTGGGCTGAAAAATATCCCCAATGGCGGGATGAAATCCGGATGTGGCACGACAAATGGATCGAATTGGCCACGCCCGAAATTCCCCACTCGGTACGACTGCAACGTGCGCTGCGCGCCAAAGGCATCTCGGTCTTTGCGCTCACAAATTTCGGGGTGCAGAATTTTGAGTATGCAACCACGGTCTATCCATTCCTCAACGAGTTCGACCGGCTGTATGTTTCAGGTCGCATGCAGACCGTGAAACCGCATGTCCCGATTTACGAGAAGGTAGAGGTCGATTGTGGTCTGGCGCCTGAGGCGTTGTTGTTCACCGACGACCGGATCGACAATATCGAAACGGCGCAGGCGCGAGGCTGGCAAACGCATCATTTTGAGGGCCCGCAAGGATGGGCAGACCGGTTGGTGGCAGAGGGGCTTTTGACCCGCGAAGAGGCCCGCTAGATCAGGCTGCGACGGAGAGCGGCCGGTTCTCGCGGATGGGAAGGTGAACGATGGCGCTGAAGGCGCCGATGGCCACGCCGACCCACCAGACAAAGGTGTAATCTCCGTACTGGTCATACATGCGGCCGCCTAGCCAGACGCCAAGAAAACTGCCGACCTGATGGCTGAAGAAGATGATGCCGTAAAGCGTACCCATGTAGCGCAACCCGTACAAATGTGCGACAAGCCCCGAGGTCAGTGGAACCGTTGCCAGCCAGAGCGAACCCATGACCAATGAGAATACAACAACCGTGATTGGCGTGATTGGCAGGATTATGAAAGCCGCCGCTGTAAGCGTGCGGGCGGCATAAATAGAGGCCAGAAGGTATTTCTTGGGAAAGTGCATTCCGGCCCACCCCGCCAGCAATGTCCCTCCGATATTGGCCAACCCGATCAATGAAATCGACACAGCCCCTAATGCGGAAGTTGTCGTTATACCAATGGAATGCAGTATTCCACCCGGCTGAATCGGGCCGCACATTTCGGTAACGAAAGCGGGAAAATGCGCTGTGATAAAGCCAAGCTGATAACCACAGCTGAAAAATCCCAGGAAAATCAGGGTATAAGACGGGTCCCGGAAGGCCTTACCCAGAATCTGGCCCATGTTCTCTTCGATTTCGGCTTTGGTTGCGGCTTGGGGCGCGCGCATGAAGGGCAGAGTCAAGACCAGTGCCAGGATGGCAACAGCAAACACGATGAAAACCTGTTGCCAGGGCATAAAAGACAAAAGCCATTCCGCCGTTGGAGCACCCAAAACCTGGCCAAAGCTTCCTGCCGCTGTCACGACGGCCAGAGACATAGAGCGGTTATGATCAGAGGACGCCCGTCCAACTACGGCAAGCACGACACCAAACCCCGTGCCGGCAATCCCAAAGCCCACAAGCCAGGCGTACATCTGATGCTCGAACGGGGTAACGGACCACGCCGACAACACCATGCCCGCTGCATAGGTCAATGCCCCGAGCACAATCGCACGGCGATCCCCCACCTTCTCGGCGATGGCGGCAAAAATGGGTTGCCCAATTCCCCAAGCGAGATTCTGGATCGCAATCGCCATCGAAAAATCGGTGCGCAGCCAGCCGAATTCAGTCGCAATGGGGATCTGGAATACGCCAAAGGATGCCCGCACTGCAAAACTGACTGCGATAGTGATGCAGCCGACGATCAAGATCGGGTTTAGCAGGCGCGCGTGTTGGGGCATTGAATCCTCGGGATGGCAGAGCCGCGACGGTACGCAAATTTGTACCGTGGTCAATTCAGGAGTTTTGACGCCGCGGATAAGCAAAATTGATGCATCTTCCAAATGCCTTCTTTTCAACGCCCTGAGGTGAAGGTATCCCTCGGGATATGTCAGATTTGATATCGATTTACGAGGCACGCATCGCCGATGGCACTTTGACGCGGGACGATGCGCAAGAGGCTGTCCTTCCGCATTTCGAACGCATTCGCGCGGCCTTGGCTACCCCGGTCAAGCGTGGTTTCTTTCGCAAGGCACCCCCGCCGCCCCAGGGACTTTATCTTTGGGGCGGAGTTGGTCGTGGCAAGTCGATGTTGATGGATATGTTTGTCGACGCGCTTGGCGACATCCCTGCCCGTCGCGTCCATTTTCATGCTTTCATGCAGGAAATCCACGCGGGGATGCACAAAGCTCGTAAGGACGGAGTTGAGGATGCGCTTGCACCGGTCGCGGACTCGGTTGTCAAATCCGTAAAACTGCTGGCATTTGACGAGATGCAGATCACCGATATCACCGATGCGATGATCGTCGGGCGGTTGTTTGATCTTTTGCATGCTGGCGGGGTCGTGGTCATCACCACATCCAACCGGCACCCGGACGAATTGTACAAGAACGGCTTGAACCGCCAGCTCTTTTTGCCATTCATCGCGCATATCAAGGAACAGCTTCAGATATGGGAGCTGGTCTCGCCCACTGATTACCGACAGAACCGTCTTGAAGGTGCGCCAGTCTATTTCACGCCGATCGGCCCCGAGGCTCGACAGAATATCCGATCCGTCTGGAACGATCTCGCGGGCGGTGCGGCGGAACCGCTGGTGTTGCAGGTAAATGGCCGTGCTGTCGAATTGCCGGCCTTTCGGAACGGGATAGCCCGAGCAAGCTTCTATGATCTGTGCGGACGGATGCTGGGCCCTGCAGATTATCTGGCCGTTGCCGAGGCGGTCAAAGTCCTGGTTCTGGAGGACATCCCGCGCCTGTCCCGGAATAATTTCAATGAGGCCAAGCGCTTTGTGACGTTGATTGACGCCTTGTATGAGGCGCGGGTTCGCCTGATCTGTTCGGCGGCCGCAGAGCCCGAGATGTTGTATGTCGAGGGTGAAGGGACGTTCGAGTTCGAACGCACTGCCTCGCGACTGCGCGAGATGCAGGCCGAGGATTGGGGGGCATAGGGGCGCTGCCCCGTCACGTTTTGCGCGCCTCCCCCAAGGTATTTCAGCCAGGTGAAGACTTATCCGTTTTCGCGTAGGATGTTGCCCGCCAAATAGAGTGATCCGCAAATCAGGATACGGGCCTGAGGGTCTTGGTCTGTGATTTTCTGCAGGGCCGCGGATACACTCTCTGCTGTGTCGGCTTTCAAGCCAACCTGGTCAGCAGCCTGCGCCGTATCTTCAGCGCTAAGCGTTGCGGCCTCACCCGGTATCGACACTGCGGTCAGGCTTTGAGCCTGCGTGGCAAGCGGTGCAAGATAGCCTGTAACATCTTTGGTGTTGAGCATTCCGCAGATCAAATGTGTCGGAGATTGCGGTAATTTTCTCAGCACTTCAGCAAGCGCAATTCCCGCGGCGGCATTGTGCCCACCATCCAGCCACAGCTCGGCCTGTGCGGCCTGTTCAACAAGCGGGCCGGATTTCAGACGCTGCATCCGTGCTGGCCACTCGGCCTTGGTAACGGCGGCCTCATAGGCCTGATCACCAAGTTCAAGATGGCGCAATACCGCTATTGCCGCACCCGCATTCTGAATTTGATGTGCGCCAAGCAGGTTGGGCAGCGGCAGATCCCGCAGCCCGATTTCGTCCTGATACACAAGACGTCCGTTTTCCTCGGTCACATGCCAATGCTGACCGTGTACCAGCAATGGGGCGCCCAGACGGGCCGCTGTATATTCGATGACCTCAAGCGCTTCGTCCTGCTGTGGGCCGACGATACAAGGGACGCCCGGCTTGATGATCCCGGCTTTTTCGGCAGCGATCTTGCCCAACGTGTCGCCTAGAAACTGTTCATGGTCGATGGAAACCGGCGTGATAACCGTCACGGCGGGTTCGTGCACCACGTTTGTTGCATCCAGGCGCCCGCCAAGGCCGACCTCAAGCAAGGTATAATCAGCCTGTTTGCGGGCAAAGGCCAGCAGGGCCGCACAGGTCGTAATCTCGAAATAGGTGATGTTCTCACCACCATTGGCGGCATAGCACTCATCAAGGACGTTTGTCAGTTCGGCTTCCGAAATCAACTCACCTGCCAGCCGAATACGCTCGTGAAACCGGGCAAGATGCGGAGAGGTATAGGCGTGAACCGTTTTCCCCGCCCCTTCCATACCGGCGCGGATCATAGCCTGCGTAGACCCCTTGCCATTTGTCCCTGCGATATGAACGACCGGAGGCAATTTGGTCTGAGGGCTTTCCAGTGCGGCAAGCAAACGCCACACCCGATCCAACGTCAGGTCAATGATCTTGGGATGCAGCGCCATCATCCGATCAAGGATGACGTCTGACGATGGCGAAGTCATTCCTGATCCGCGTCTTTCTCTGGGGCTTCGGGGGTGGGCGCGGGCAAATCACCTTTGACCGCAGGAGGCTGATTCATCAGCATGCGGGTAATCGTGATCAATTCGTCACGCATTTCGGTACGCTTCGTTACCCGGTCCAGCATTCCGTGGTCCAGCAGGTATTCTGCGCGCTGAAATCCTTCGGGCAGCTTTTCCCGAATGGTCTGTTCGATCACGCGCGGGCCTGCAAAGCAGATTAGCGCATTGGGTTCCGAGATATGGACGTCGCCCAGCATCGCATAAGAAGCGGTCACGCCTCCGGTGGTAGGATGGGTGAGTACAACGATATAGGGCAGTTTGGCCTCTTTCAGCATCTCAACCGCCACGGTGGTTCGCGGCATCTGCATCAAGCTCAAGATGCCTTCCTGCATTCGCGCGCCACCCGCTGCCGAGAACAGGATCAGCGGGCGTTTCAACTTCACTGCCTCTTGCGCGGCCGCAATGATGGCATTGCCGACATACATACCCATCGAGCCGCCCATGAACGAGAAATCCTGGGCCGCTGCCACGACCGGCGTACGTCCGATATCACCTTTGGCGACCAGCATCGCCTCTTGCTCGCCAGTTTTCTTCTGCGCTGCTTTCATCCGGTCGGGGTATCTCTTCTGGTCCCGGAACTGTAGCGGATCATCTTTGGGAGCGGGAACATCGACCTCGGTAAATATACCACCGTCAAACAGGTGCCCGAACCGGTCGCGCGGTGTGATCGCCATATGATGATCACATTGGGTGCAGACATTCTGGTTTTCCGCCAATTCGCGGTGGAACAGCATCGTGCCGCATTCGTCACACTTGTGCCAAAGGTTTTCGGGGACTTCCCGGCGTGAGAAGATCGAATTAATCCGGGGACGGACGTAGTTTGTGATCCAGTTCATGTCGGAACCTTGCTAGTACGGCGTTGACGTCACATAAGACGCTACGGAAAGAATTGCAATCAGCGCCTGAGCGCAAGGCGCGCGATAAACCAGCTGACAATCATCACGGCAAAATCCACATATAACCATTGCCGCAATGTCAGAGTATCGGTCATATCAAAGGGCAGTACAAATAAGGCAAGACCGCTGAGGGTGTCAGGTAGCGAGACAAACAAGAGCGCTATGACATTGTTGAAAAAATGCAGCGCTATGGCCGGGCCCAGGGTTCCCGCCCGCGCGGTCAAATCCGCAGCCAAAAGTCCAAACAGACCAGTCCACAGCACCAGCAACTCTGCATTGCCGCCCGCCGCATCGGGCGAATAGTGCCCCACCGCGAATAGAAGCGACGGTACCCCCATCCAGATGATCGGAGAACGAAATCGCGCCGCCAGGCTTTGCTGCATATATCCGCGGAAAAGCAGCTCCTCTGCACTGATTTGGACAAACACAGCCAATAGCGACAGAGGCAGGAATACCAGCCAAACCGAAAAGGACAGGTTTTGAACAAGCGGCGCGCCCAAAATGACGTGCGGCACGGTTACGATAACCACGCCAAGCACCATCAGGGCGCGCAGCACAAGCCAGAACTGTCTGGCCGCTTTGCCCCGAGTCCCTAAAATAGAACCCAGGGACCGCTTCTGAAACTGTCGCGCTGCGGTCCACACACCAAATGTGACAAACCCAAAGCTTGACAGCAGGATCACCATCGAGATCGGGGTCGAGCCGTTCATCAACCCGCTGGCCCATTCCTGCGGTCCGGCCACGGTTACGACTGCAAACAGGATCAGATTGAAGACGGTTGCAACGACCACGATTGTTGCCAGGCCGGCCAGCAGGCGCCACAGCTGTGGTTTGTCGCGTGCGTCGGCGACCAGTTGCTCATGCGGGGCGTAAGAGGGCGCGCGGATTTCAGACATTCTGGTGGGAACTTTCGGTCTGGTCCTCATCATCGAAGAACAAGGTCGATGCTTTGGTGGCGTTGATCTTTTCCGAAATGGTTGTCAGGTATCCGGCAACTGTTTCAAGCAACTGAACCGCAACGCTTGCATCGCTTTCGATCACCGCGCGCAGTTCCACTGCACCAATCCGCAGGAATGAACAGTTTTCGCCTGCCACAAGATCCAACTGTCTGGTCTCACCGGTGATAACAGACAGGTCACCGATCAGGCGCCCGGGTTCAATGACAGATATGGACCGAGTCGAACCGTCTTCTTCGTGCCACATAAGCTTCGCATGACCCGAAATGCACAGATAGGCCGCATCCGGCGCCTGCCCACGAGAGAAAATGACCTGACCAGCGGCAGCATCATACCACTGCGCCGAAAACGCCAGCAATCTCTGGTTGCGACCGTCGATATTGGCAAAAAGCGGAGTTGATGAGATAATCTTCAGCTTGCGGCTGAGGTCAGCGGTGGTGCCGGATTCTTGTTCGAGCTGCGTTTTCGAGACACCGTCAATGCGGCCATCCTTGATTTCAACAAACAGATCATAGGCCTCGGGATGGGCGAAACTGTCCTCCATGAAAATCATGATGGAATCGGGCAGCAGTTCGCGCAGTTTCAACCGGGTGCGTAAACGGCTCTCAGAGTCATGGCTGGCCAACGCTTTATCCAGGATTAGCAAATCCGGCCGTTTAATCCCGGCGCGCGAGAAGGCAATTCGTTCCTGAAAGACGGTTGTCAGATTGTTCCCACCCAGCCCTGCGGACAGATCATAGACGATGGCCGCTGCCTGTCTGCGCAGACCTGCGGCATTGATCACTTCGGCAACCACATCCTCTATCTCGTCAGCATGAGCTCCCGCCGTCACAGACACCCGCCCGAAAAGCGCATTTTCCATAACCGTCATACGCGCGATGTATGTGTCCGGTGTGACCGGTACAAATATCTCCTGCAGGCTTCCACGTAGCCTTTCGCCCTGTTCAGTGCGGATTTTCAGAATCTTCTGTTTGTATTCATCCGGGAAATCAGGGCCTATCTGTTCGGCGGTCAGCAGGAACGGAACAGTCAGAAGAAAGGCGTGTTCGCGCTGCGACAGCTCGTCCACTCCTTTTGCCTTGCGCTTGTCTTCGATCGCCAGCAGCCGGTGGAACATATCCTTGCTCAAGCCCAGGCGCAGGAACAGCGGATGGTCGGTTCCGTCCCGCCCAAAAGCATGGTTCAGCGTTTCTAGAACAGCGCTTGAGATACTCAGCGCGTCGTCATCAAGCTCATGTGTACGCAGCATCTGCATGAACCGATTATCGCCGGCCAGAATGTCCGGCGAGATTTCCTGCGACGGTGCTGCATAAAGAAGGTTGCCGCCCAAAGGCACAGTTGGGTTGAACCTGTCCGGATCGAACCGGTAGACAAAGCGGTCCAGATCTTTTTCCACCAACTTGTCATGGATGGGGCCACGGAGGTCGATGATATTTTGCACAAACTCGGGATGCTGATCCGGATTCAACTGGCTGCGCAGGGTGCGGCGGAACATGAATTCATCCGTTCCCATCGCCTCGACCAGCTTGAACCACCAATCCTGGATGTCGTCAGTGTTGTTGAGCCCGGCCAGACCGGGATCAATCCATTCATCTGACAGCGAATCCACCGAGTTCCCCGCTCGCGCGGCCTCGATCTGGCGGCGGCTAGGGGCCCTGGCGGCGTCGGCTTCATGCTGAGGGCGTGTTTTCAGGGGCATCATCAAGTTGTCCCCAATCGACCCATCAAACAGATATGGTCGAGAATAGGCATATCCGATCCGCGCCGCGATGACGGATTGGTGCAAGGATTGGATGTCATGCCCGGCAATCGTGACGTCGCCCTGAACCGGCAGCAATTCGCGGGTCAGCAGCTGAGCCAATGCCCCTCTTTCGGCCGCATTCGAGGATTTGATGGCCACGCGGGCCCCTTTGGGTATGACGAGGTCTATATCCTCGAGAACAGTTTTCCCATCGTTATCCCGAACGGTAATATTCTGCAGCTTGATCTCGCCAATCAGATGCGGAATGGAATCAGGCTCGCCCTCGAAAAGCTCTTCGGGCACCATGTTGTCGGGTGCGAAGCGTTCGGTCACGATTTCCCACCGCAACGACATGTCCTGAACCTGATTGTAATAGGTCAGCAGATCCTTCCAAGGTCCGCTAAGATCCTTATATGCTCCCAGGGCCGCCACCAGCGCGCCCACTGTTACCTCGCCCGTGATCGCCAGGTATCCGCCCACCGAATAAAACAGAAACGGGGTCATCTGAGTGATCAGATTGTTGAGAAACTTCATGAAGAACTTTTTGTTATAGATCTTGAATCGGATCTCGAACAAAGTTCCCAAACGATGGCTGAACTGGGCCAATCTGTGCCGCCAGCCTCCGTTGGTGCGCAGATCACTAATCCCGGCTGCGCTTTCGCCGATTTCTGAGCTCAAGCGCCTAACTTCCTGGATTCGGTCTTTGTTCAACAGGTTGATCTGGCGCTGCAATTTTGGAATCAACCAAGCCTGCAGCGGAATCAGCGCAATACTTGCAAGACCAAACCACACGCTTTGCATGAACAGAAACGTCACAATGGTCATCATCTGACCAAACTGGAATACAGGTTGTGCGATCGCATCTCCCATCAGGCCGCCCATCGGTTCAGCCTCGGACGTGATCATCGACACCAACTCGCCCTGACTGGTGGTGGCAAAATAGGATTTCGGGAACCGCAGAGTTCGGTGGATCAGCGTGTACCTCAGTCGGCGTAACATGCGTTCGGCCAACACACCTTTCATCGTGTTGATCCGCATTTTCATCAGACCGCTGGCGATGACCGTCGCCAGAAAGGCCAGACACAGAATCAACAAATACTGCACCTGCGTCACCGTAACTCCTAAGAAAGTTACCGAGCTGCCTGGTGCACCAATCGCATCGTTAATGATCTGCTTGGGCAGCTCCAATGATGCATAGAGGAAGGGAAAAGAAAACAATGTCAGCAGCAACAATACCAGTTGCTGTTTCTTGGAATGCTTCCAGATGAATGCGAATAGAGTGGGTTCCATGCCCCGTCTTTGCCTCGGAAATATTGCTATAGGGTTGTAACGGATGGTCCACTGCAATCAGGTGTCAGACGGTACGCACTGACCGGGTCGATTGCAAGAACGGCGCCCTCCGTAACAGGTCACAACTTTGCTGCC
The DNA here is from genome assembly GCF_059611265.1 of Ruegeria sp. CDSA241. Lineage (NCBI taxonomy): Bacteria > Pseudomonadati > Pseudomonadota > Alphaproteobacteria > Rhodobacterales > Roseobacteraceae > Ruegeria > Ruegeria sp. CDSA241. Next base: position 144,251 of record NZ_JBXWPF010000009.1, on the reverse strand, counting down.
TAGCCAAAAGCGTGTTCACATTTGCGGTAATTTACCGACGCTATGATGCAAATCGGCTTTATCCTCGGGTGGATATCCGACAAAAGATGTGTGGAGCAATAGATTGGGATCATGGGCAAGCTACTGGATCGCTATATTCACCGCAAAGCACTTACGCGCTGGCAGCGGGACGCCCGGGCAGCGCCCGAAGCTGTGCTTTCTGAATTGCGGCTGCAGCGTGATGATGCACGTCGCTTGCGATCCGAGCTGGATGCGCTGATCCTTCAGGCCAACAGCCGCCTTACACGGCCTGTGGCGGGATCAACCCATTTCCCGAAACCGTTGGGCACCGACTGGAGCTGGAGGCCCGAGCTGTGGCGCTATCCTCAGCCCCGCCCCGGTGTCGCCTCGGCCCCGCGTAAGGCACGTATCAACGATGAGGCAACGCTGTTTCACGACTGTCCGCGCCAGGAAATCAGCACGCGCCAGATCAGGAACACGCGCAAGCATGATCTGTCACCGTTCAGCTTGGCGGTCGAGGTTTTTGGGTTCGAGGGATCATTTCTCTCTCTCTCTATCGAGCTTCCACAAGAGGCTGTGCAAGGGCTGACGCAGCAGCATCTGATCCGAGTCGATTGCCATATTGAGGCCGAACGCCCACAGGAATTGTTCGCGCGGCTCAATATTCGACACGGCCCAAACGCCGAACAGGTTCTGCGCAAAATTGATCCCACTGGTCCTTCAAACAGCGTGGATTTTGATCTTGCACATTTACCACTGAATGAACGCCGCATGGACAAAGTCTGGCTGGATATCATTCTGGATAATCCTCGGATGAACCGGATAGTGTTGCAGGACCTGACCGTCTGTCGTCACCATCGCGCCGATTTATGAGAACCCAGCCATGACCGATCTGATACTCACATCACTGGGCCTGGAAAATGGCACCTGGATGGGCCACCTGCAGGCTGATACGCAGCCCGAGATCAGCGTGTCCTACCGTGGTGACGCGCTGGATGAGGTTCACCTGTCACCAGCCGACACCGGATGGGAGCTTCGTGTACAGGTGCCTGATGTGGCCCTGTCTGACGGGGTCCATAGTTTTGTAATCTCAGATTCTGTTTCAGGGCTTAAACTGGGCGGGTTCTCGATCATTGCAGGAAACGCCGCCGCCGATGACCTGCGCGCCGAACTGGACCTGATGCGAGCAGAGCTTGATATGCTAAAACGAGTCTTTCGCCGGTCTCAGTAGGCGGTAGAAGGGCGGACGAAGTGCGTGCCTATAATTCAGGTGTCATTGTACGCTTACTGTTGGCCATGACCCGATCACATCGAAGAATCATCAATTACCAATGAGGGTTGAAATTTTTCTTTCGGCAGGAGCTTGAAGCGCGTTTCGCCCATTGAGGCCCCAAGCATCCGGTCGCACCGAAATGTCCTTGGTTCGTTTCTCAGACGGTCGATCGCAACGACGTACCAAATGGGATACTTCAACAAGAGATACTGAGGCTCAATTTGCCGGTTGGAAATAACACCGTCTTCTCTTTGATATTGCAGCTCCAAGACCTTTTGATCGACGAAAGCCTGATGAACCGCTTGCACAATCCTTTTTGGTGGGGCGCTCGCGCTGGCTTGAACATAAGTCGAAGCCGTGACGCCTATGAGAATACGGGACTTGAGCTGGTTCACCTTGTTGCGTTTCTCGGGTGAAAACGAGGCCACAAGCTGCCGCCTTACCGATGCCAAGTTCGCAAGCAACATTGGTGATTTCATCTGCTCTGCGACAGCGATGCTGATTAGCAGATCGACCGCCTCAGCGTATGTCAGGTTCATGCGACCAACGCCCCAGTTGCGGTCGAGGCGCACACCTCCTCCACGACCGCGATCAGCGTCTATCTGCATGCCTTGGTCCCGCATAAGCACAAGGTCGCGGGCTATCGTGCGCATGCTGACACCATGCTGTTGCGCCAAGTCTCTAACCGTACAATGGGCATCTTGCTTGAGTTGAACCGCAAGCAATTCCAATCGCCTCAGTCTGTTGTGTGTATTAGCCCGTGCCATGAATCAAATAAGACATAAAATGGCACATTAGTCGATATAGCTTGGGTCACTGAAACCAATGCCTGACGCAGGCCACTCACTTGCAGGAGCTAAATCGATGAAAATGAATTACTTTGTTGTCGGAACGAATGACATGGCAGCTGCAAGAACCTTCTACGACACACTGTTTTCGCAATCGGGTCTCCAAAGCATGTCGCCTTCAGAAAGAATGACTTACTGGCTTGGAAAGGATTTTGCCTTCGCCGTGGCCAAACCCTTCGACACGTTGCCGGCCACCAACGGTAATGGAACGATGGTTGGATTTTGCGTTGGTGGCGAAGCAGAAGTCAGAAGGCTGCACGCTTTAGCCACAGATCTCGGGGGTGATTGTGAGGGGGCCCCCAACCAACGCGGGCCAAAGTTCTCTGCATACGTTCGAGACCTGGATGGAAACAAGATGTGTTTTTCTGACTAGCTTTTCACAGAGCGGACGTTGGTTGGGAGACAACATAGGTGGCATCGGGCTCTAATCAGCCACCTTACCTCGATCGGCAGCGGCCCCATCAGGAAAAGGGCCGCCTGTCAGGCGGCCCGGTTTCTTTATTGCGATGGCCCGTCCGGGTTGAAGGCTGACAGCCCCTTGAGGATGTCGATGGCATAGGCCAGCTGGTAATCCTCTTCCCGCAATTCGGCGGTGGCTTCGGCCTTGGCCCTATCTTCTTCGATCTGGCGGATTTCATCCTCGCTCAGGCTGTCATTGTTCAGACTGCCACGCAGATCGGCCTCGGAACGGGTGTTCCCATTGGCCTCTTCTTCCTCGGTCTCCGGGGCTGGGCGGGGCTGTTCAACGATGATGTCGGGGCTGACACCAAGCGCCTGAATCGAACGGCCCGATGGCGTGTAATAACGCGACGTGGTCAAACGCATCGCACCATCGCTCCGCAGTGGCATAACGGTCTGGACCGAGCCCTTGCCGAAACTTTTGGTTCCCACAACGATTGCGCGGCGATGATCCTGCAGCGCGCCGGCTACAATCTCGGATGCCGAGGCGGACCCGCCATTGATCAGCACGACAATCGGCTTTCCTTCTGCCAGATCACCCACTGTTGCGTTGAAACGCTCACCATCGCTTGGATCGCGGCCACGGGTTGATACGATCTCACCCTCGTTTAGGAATGCGTCCGAAACCTTGATTGCCTGTGTCAGCAGACCACCGGGATTGTTGCGCAGGTCCAGAACGACACCATTCACCTTGTCGATCCCTCCGGCCTCTTCGATCTGCTCGGCCAGACCTTCCTGCAAGTTGGGATAGGTTTGGTCGTTAAAGGTGGTCACACGCAGAACCACACTGGTCCCTTCGGTGCGCGCGCGTACTGCCGTCAGTTTGATTGTGTCGCGGATGATAGGCACGTCAAAAGGTTCCTGTTCACCCTCGCGGACAACGGTGATCACGATTTCCGAGCCCACCGGCCCGCGCATCAGATCGACCGCTTTGTCCAGGGTCAGGCCCAGTATGCTTTCGCCATCGACATGGGTGATGAAATCTCCGGCTTCGATCCCGGCCTCATCCGCAGGCGTATCGTCGATCGGCGAGACAACTTTGACAAAGCCCTCTTCCTGCGTGACTTCGATACCCAGACCGCCAAACTCGCCACGGGTCTGGACCCGCATTTGTTCGGCATCATCCGGCGACAGATAGCTGGAATGCGGATCCAGCGAGGTCAGCATACCGTCAATGGCCGCCTCAATCAGGTCTTCGGGCTCAACCTCTTCGACATATTGCGCGCGGATGCGTTCGAAAATATCGCCAAACAGATCCAGCTGTTCATAGACACTGGCCTTGTTTTCGGCTTCTTGGGCAAGCAACGGACCGGCGATCTGCGTCGTTACAATCAGGCCTGCTATAGTTCCAGCCAAACCGGCCATCACAAATTTCTTCATACTCGTTTATCCATCCTTGTCGGTCCGAAACCACGATTCCGGGTCCACGGGGCTGTTATCCTGTCTTACCTCTATATAGAGCGTTTCTGATCGGTCAGTTCCAGTGCCATCACCGCTTGTTGACAAAATTGCGCCGATTTCCTTCGATTCTGCAGGCATCAATCCGACTGGCGTCCCCCGGGGAATCACCTGACCGGCTTCTCCGTAGACCTCTTGTAGCCCGGAAAAGACAAATAGAAGCCCCGGTTGCGGCTCGAGGATCACCAGATTCCCCAACTCCAGTAGTGGCCCGCGATACCGTATCGTTGCCGCCGTTGGCGAGGTGACTATTGCGCGCGGTCGGGTGCCCAATACGATACCAGGGCGTTTGACACCGGCCGCATCGGTTTCATTTGCCCGGTGCAGGATGATGCCCTGCGTCGGCAGCGCAATTTGACCCTTGATACTTGATATATCCGCATCCGTTTCGGCGATTTGCCCTTCGGAGATCTGGGAAAGCCCGCTGGCAAAACCGTCAAGCGTTTCAGTCGATGAGATCAGGATCGCTGTGCGGATCGGGTCCTCGACAAAGCGGCGCGGCAAATCCGTTCGGTCTGCGATGGCGGTGCTGAGCTGGGTGCGGGCATTCTGAACGCCGGTCAAGCCCTCGACCAAGGTTTCCGAGGCGCTTTGCTGCAACAATCGCAGCGTGCGCACTTCTTGAAGATCACGCGCAAGAGACTGCGCTTTTGCGTTCAGACCTGGCGTAACCTCGGACAGCATCATACCGGCCCGGGCCGAGCCCAACGGCCCTGACGGGTGTAGCATCAGAACCGGAGGCGCCGTGGTTTCGATCGTTTGTAATACGCCCAACAGCTGTGCCACGTCCTTTTCCCGACTGCGCAACTCGGCTGTTAACTGGGCTTCGCGTGTTGCCGCCCGTCGTAGGCCATCCCGCATGGCCGACAGGCCCGCCTCATACGCCTGTATGGTTTCGGTCAGGGCACGGACCCGGTCGCGGGCGCTTTCGGCCTCGGTCAACGATACTGATGCCTGCTCAAGCATCTGCGCTGCATTCAATGCAGCGGTCGCGGGGTCGGTCTGGGCAACCGCCCTGGATGCAAAGAAAATCGCCAGAAGCAGCGCACGAAGCGTCATGAAAGCAGGCTCTTTCCAGTCATTTCAGGGGGCTGATCCAACGCCATCAGTTCCAGCAGTGTGGGCGCCAGATCGGACAGGCGACCATCCCGCAAGGATACCCCTGCTGGTCCCCCGACTAACGCCACGGGCACGGGGTTCAGCGTATGGGCTGTATGCGGCCCGCCGGTTTCGGGATCGACCATCATCTCGCAATTTCCATGATCGGCCGTTACAATCATTGCGCCCCCCACTTTTTCCAACGCGGCGACCACTTGCGCCAGCCCTTGATCCACAGCCTCACAGGCGCGGATTGCCGCTTGCAGGTCGCCGGTATGCCCAACCATATCCGGATTGGCATAGTTGGTTATGATCAGATCATAGCACGCCCCGATGGCTTCGACGAATTTTGCGGTTACTTCGGCCGATGACATCTCGGGTTGCAGGTCGTAGGTCGCCACTTTGGGTGATTTAGGCATAAAGCGGTCTTCGTTCGCCTCAGGCACTTCCTTGCCGCCATTGAGGAAGAAGGTCACATGCGGGTACTTCTCAGTCTCGGCCAGTCGGAACTGGCTGAGCCCATTTTTTGCCACCCATTCGCCCAGTGTATTGATGATGTCACGTTTGGGGAAAACAGTGGTCATATAAGCGCTGTGCCCGTCGGAATATTCGACCATGCCCAGCAGGGCTGAAGGCTGTGGGCGCGGGCCGGTGTCGAAATCATCAAAGCCGGGTTCGCCAATCGCCCGCAGAATCTCGCGGGCCCGGTCGGCGCGGAAGTTGAGGCAGAAGAACCCGTCTCCGTCTTTGATGCCGTGATAGCCGTCGAGGACGGTCGGAACGATGAACTCGTCCGTTTCCGACTGCTGATAGGCCTGATCCACGGCATTGCGCGCCGAAACAGCGCTGCGCCCTTTCCCCTTGATCATTGCACCATAGGCTTCGCTAACACGTTCCCATCGGTTGTCGCGGTCCATGGCAAAATAGCGCCCGCAGACCGAGGCAACACGGGCGCCGTCGGGCAAGCGCTCCTCAAGCTCTGTGATATAGGTCAGCGCTGATTTCGGGGCCACATCCCGGCCATCCGTAACCGCGTGCAAGGCTACGGGCACACCAGAATCCGTTATCGCCTTTGCCGCAGCAATGATATGGTTCAGGTGGCCATGCACTCCCCCGTCCGAGACCACCCCCAACAGATGTGCGGTGCCACCTGCAGCCTTTACCTTACCGATAAAGTTTTGCAGCGCGGAGTTGGCAAAGAAAGAACCGTCCTCAATCGCCAGATCAATCTGGCCCAAATCCATCGCAACAACGCGGCCAGCGCCAATATTTGTGTGACCGACTTCGGAATTGCCCATCTGACCACTTGGCAGACCAACATCCGGACCATGGGTGATCAGCTTGGCGTGTGGGCCCTTGGCCATGATCGCATCAAATGTTGGCGTGTCGGCAAGGTAAGGCGCATTGGCCTCGGTGTCCTCGGACAGGCCCCAGCCATCAAGAATACACAGGACGACGGGTTTCGGGGCGGTCATTTCGGCTCTCCGGGTTTGCTGCTCTTGGTTGGTCTTGTATCGCCTGCCCCGCGCAGGGTGAACCGCCTTTTGCCCTGATCAGGTCAGAATTCATGTTACAAAGGCTATTCCTTGCCGGTATGGTCCTGATAGGGGCGCGCTTTGCGGCCTCTGTATTTCACGGTCAATTCCAGTGGTGCGTCGTTTTCGTCATAGATTCCAATAACCACCCCTCTGCCCCGACTATTGGTGCGCATATCTATCAGTTGCTGTTCGGAACGTGTTGTGCGCTGCGACGGGCGACGCGCCCAAGTGAACAGATGGTCATACATCTTGGCGATGATATCCGCGTGTTCAGCACTGTTGCCAAGGTCGGTTAGTTCATTCGGGTCGTTTTCAAGATCGAACAGCAGTGGCCGATGCCCGCCTTCGCAATGGATCAGCTTCCAATTCTTGTTGGCCACCATGAACATCACTGCATCCCGAACCGAGGCATTCAGCTTTTCCGCCATGGGCGAGGCGGAATAGTCATACTCACTGATTGCCACTTCCCGAGGTGTCTCGACCTGATGGCCACGCAAGATCGGCAACAAGGAGTGACCTTCCAGAATGTGACCCGACGCTTCGCCTCCGGCTATGTCCAAGAATGTTGGGGCGAGGTCGATGGACTCGACCAGCGCGTCGCTGACAGTGCCACGGGTTGCCTCAGCCTCGGGGGATGGGTCATAGATGATCAACGGCACCTTGACCGATGCGTCCTGGAAAAAGGTCTTCTCACCCATCCAGTGATCGCCCAGAAAATCCCCGTGGTCCGAGGTTAACACGATCATCGTGTCCTCCATCCGACCCGTCTTTTCCAGCCATGCGAACAGCCGGCCCATTTGGTCGTCGGCCTGCTTGATCAGACCCATATAAGCGGGGATCACGGCGTCGCGCACATCCTGCCGCGAGAACGCCTCGCCAACCTTGGTGTCCATGAATGCCCGGAGCACCGGATGGGCATTCCGGCGTTCCGCCTCAGACCGGACCACGGGCAGGATATGTTCCGGTCCGTACATTGAGGCATAGGGTTCCGGCACGACATAGGGCCAATGCGGTTTGATAAAGCTCAGGTGGCAGCACCAGGGGCCGTCATGGGTTTCCATGAATTCGATCCCGCGCCCGGTCAGATAGGGCGTTTCGCTATCTTCCTCGGCAATATTCGCCGGCTGGGACGAGTTCTTGAGAAACCAGCCCGACAGAACATTGCCCTCAGCGTCGAGACCTGAATTGGCGAAGTCATGCCAGGGGTTGTCGCTGTCATATCCTTTGGCCGATAGATATTTGTTGTATTCCTTGGCTCCGTCCGGGTCATAATACCCATCCGGCCCTTCGGGCAGCATTCCGTCATCACGCTCGAACACGTCGAACCCGCATTCGGCCACGCGCGCACCAACCAGACTGTCCGGTTCCAGCCCCAGCCGCGCCATGCCTTCAGCATCCGCGCGCATATGGGTTTTGCCTACCAGCCAACAGTCCATCCCGGCCTTGCGCAGATGATCACCCATGGTCATCTCACCCACTTTCAGCGGGATACCGTTCCAAGAAGCCCCATGCGAATGCACATAGCGCCCGGTATAGGTCGACATACGGGAGGAACCGCAAATAGGAGACTGAATATAGGCCCTGTCGAACCGCACACCACGCGCAGCCAAGCGGTCTATGTTGGGGGTGTGCAGATGCGGATGCCCGTAACAGCTCTGATAGTCCCAGCGCAGCTGGTCGAACATGATGAACAGGATGTTTCTTGCTTTGGCCAAATCTGCGCCCCCGTTATTCAGGGACCTGCTTAGCCAATTCCAACCGCCAAACGAAGCGCTAAGTTATTAGGCTTGCCGTTCCATCTGCTCAAGCATCTTTTGGGCGCGTTTGCACTGAAGCTTGTCGCGCAAGGGGCTGTTAGGGTCCACGTCCTTTTGGCAGACCACACATTTATCCGCCCCCGAGATCGCATTCAGGCCTCCGCAGCTGCCCTTGATGGTCTTACCCATCAACATCACACCCAGCGACATGCCAACCATGATGATCAGCAGCAGAATGAAGGCCAGAATAAAAGTGCTCATCTCAGCTCAACCCGTCAGTTGGTGCCCAACGCCTCTTTGAACGCTGTGCTGTGTACCGTGATATAGGCATCCTCACCGCCTGTCACATCCCGCGAGATGAAATACACGGCAAGTTTATGCGTCTCGGCAAGTTTCAAACCCTTTTCCTGACCCAAGGCCAACATCGCTGTCGCCCAAGCATCTGCCATCATAGCATTTTCGGCCAGTACCGTGACCGAAGTGGTCCGATGCGTGATCGGGCGGCCAGTAGTTGGGTCAATGATATGCGAATACCGCACACCATCTTGTTCAAAGAAATTCTTGTAATCGCCGGATGTCGCCATACCCAGATCATCAAGCTGTACAATCAACTGCAGATTCTGCGCATCGGCCTGGGGTTTTTCGATCCCGATCCGCCAAGTTTCACCCTTGTCGTTATCGCCTCTTGTGACCAGATCGCCGCCGATCTCGACCATATAGTCCTCAATCCCAGCCGAGCGCAGCGTTTCGGCCACGGCGTCGATGCCATACCCCTTGGCAATGGCGGACAGGTTAATGCCGACTCCGGCATCGGCCTTCGCCAAAGTTCCGGCATCGCGATCCAGTTGCAGCAATCTGGCCTGTCCGACCCTGCCCAAAGCCGCCTGGATGTCAGCATCTGCGGGCACCGGATCTTCCGGTTTGCGCGGACCAAAGCCCCACAGCTCGATCAGCGGGCCGAGAGTCACGTCGAATGTACCCCCGGATTTCTCGTGCACATCATTCGCGGCATCAAGCACCAGCGCAAATTCATCCGAAACGGCTACAGGTTCAGTGCTGCCCGAGTCCGAGAAGGTCGAAACCTCGGAATTCGGGTCCCAGTTCGACATCTTTGCGTTAACTTCGGCCAGTGTCTGTTCGACCGCACCCGCCAGCGCTTCTTCATCAACATCGACACCGATGGCCGTGATGTTGAATGTCGTCCCCATCGTTTCGCCTGACAGACGTACCACCTCGGGCTCTTTGTCGAACAAGCAGCCGGAAATAAGTGTGGCGACAGCCAGGACTGGCAAGAAACGCATATGGGTCCCTCCTGAGGAAAAGCGTGCCCGGCATATGACAGCGGCCCTAATCAGAGTCAAACCTGCATCAGGCTTTCAGCGGCAGGAAGCCTAGCGCCAACAAACCGATTCCGGCGGGCACCCCGAACAGCCATGCTTTCTTCTGCCATCCCGGAGCCTGTTGTTTCCAGGTCATGCGAAAATTATGGCCACAAACGACAACCGCAAAAAATATCAGCGCGGCAACAGGGGGGGTCAGATAAAAGTTGGACAACGGGCCGGATTTCCTTGGTTTTTGGCAGTTTTCCCCGGTTAGGGCATTTGTACCCTATACAGGTCATATGGCTGCGGTAAGGTGAAAAGCAAAGCAAGAGGAGATTGCCCATGGCCCCAAGCTCTTACCAGCCACCGACACGCGGCGACAAGGCCGCGGCTGCCTCGCATAGCCAGTCGGTTGAATCGAACCTTTCTCATACACAGACAACAGTCGAAAAGCTGCTTGTTGGCAAAGGGGACGCGGTTTTTACCGTGCGCCCGAAAGACACAATTCATTCGGTGGTGAATATCCTCAAGGAAAAGCGTATTGGCGCTGTGGTGGTGACAGATCAGAATGGTACGCTTCAGGGTATCCTGTCCGAGCGTGATATTGTGCGCCGTATGGCCGATACTCCGGGCCAGACCCTGCCCCAATCTGTCGAAGATCTGATGACCCGCAGTGTACAGACCTGCGCGCCCGAGGATCTGTTGAACGATGTGCTGAAAACGATGACAGAGGGGCGCTTTCGCCACATGCCCGTCCTCAGCGATGGCCATCTTCGTGGCGTGATCACGATCGGTGATGTCGTGCATTTCCGCCTCAAAGAGCTGGAGTATGAAGCCCTTCGCATGAAGCAGATGATCGTCGGTTGACAGCTATTCCGGCTGCTCGTTGGTTGCGATGAACCGGACCTCGCCGGCGCGAATATCAGTGGCGGTCAACCTGCCACTGAAGAAGGCGCCGGTGTCGATCGAAACAACGCCATTCTCAGCGCGGGGCTCTGACGTGATCGTATGACCATGGACAACCCACTGGCCATCTTCCCGCATCTGCCGTGAGAAATTCGGATGGCCCCACAGGCGGACTTGGCGTGTCTGCTCATCCAATGGCTTGCCCGGGTCCAGCCCTGCATGCACCACAGTGACATTGCCGCTGGTCCAGGTCAGGGGACGGTCGTGCAGCCATGACAGCAAATCTTCGCCCATTGCGCGTCGCAATCTGTCAGCCACCGAGACAGCATCCGCACCAACCGTGTCTTCATCCACACCGGTAATTCCAAATGAGGCGAGCGTCTGCAGACCACCGTTTTGCAGCCAAAGCCTGCCGACCCGTTTTGGGTCATGGGTGAACCGCAACAGCATCTCCTCGTGATTACCCAGCAGGCAAATGAAATCGTTGCCGCGGACCCGGCTAAGGTGCCGTAACTGGTGCAGCACTTGGGCGCTGTAATTGCCACGATCAATGTAGTCCCCGACAAAGATCGTGGGGCAATCTGGATCCAGCCTTGCCAGCAAAGTTTGCAACAGATCCAATCGCCCGTGGATATCCCCCACGGCATAAAACCTCTGGTCAGGCGCGATGTCAGAAACTGAATTCTGCGCCGCCTGAGGTTTTTTCCACCTGGTTTTGATCCAATCCCACACCATCGCAATTTCCTACCCTGACTGGCGGGCAACAACAATCCGCAAGTGAATTCGGGTTCTGGATTGCCCCAATGGCGCGGTTTGTGGGAAAATCCCCTTGACCTTGAGGGGCTGAAAGTATCCCTGATGTTTCAAACGGTTTTGGTTTGGGTCGAGGGTTAAATGAAGCGCGTATTAGTCACAGGCACAGCAGGGTTCATCGGTTTTCACCTGGCAAAACTGCTACTGGCCGAGGGGTTTCAGGTTCACGGCTACGATGGGATGACGGATTATTACGACGTCTCGCTCAAGCAGCGTCGCCACCAGATGCTCTTGCAATCCCCTGGGTTTTCCGCAACCGAGGATCTCTTGGAAAACTACGACCAGCTTGCAAAGGTCGCCGAAGAATTCCAGCCCGAAGTGATCGTGCATCTCGCGGCGCAGGCTGGTGTCCGATATAGCCTTGAGGACCCGCGCAGCTATATCAATTCCAACGTGGTTGGCACTTTCAACGTCATGGAAATCGCGCGCGAGCATAAGGTAGACCACCTTCTGATGGCTTCGACATCCTCGGTTTATGGCGCCAACGAGGTCATGCCCTTTACTGAGGTCGAAAAGGCCGACACACCTCTGACGATTTACGCCGCAACCAAAAAAGCAAACGAGGCGATGGGCCATTCCTATGCCCATTTGTGGAACCTGCCCACGACCATGTTCCGGTTCTTCACCGTTTACGGCACATGGGGTCGACCCGATCTTGCGCTCTATAAATTTGTGGACGCCATCCTGGATGACCGCCCGATCGATATCTATAACCACGGCGACATGTATCGGGATTTCACCAATGTCGAAGACCTTGTCCGCGGTATCCGACTGCTGATCGATGTCCCTCCGGTGCGGCCGGACAGCGCAGATGAGATTGAAGAAGGTGATAGCCTGTCGCCGGCGGCGCCCTGGCGCGTGGTGAATATTGGCAATGGCGACAAAGTGCGCCTGATGGATTTTATCGAAGCCATTGAGGAAGCTATCGGCAAGAAAGCCATCCGCAATTACATGCCTATGCAGATGGGTGATGTTCCTGCCACTTGGGCGAATAGTGATCTGCTGCAAAAGCTGACCGGCTATCGTCCGCAGACAAATTTCAAAGATGGAATCGCCCAGTTTGTCGAATGGTTCCGCGACTATCATGGTAAGTGACGCATATGCTTGAAACCGACCCCAATTCCCGAAAGATTGCTGTGATCGGGCTGGGTTATGTCGGCCTGCCCCTGGCCGTGGCCTTCGGCAAAATTGGCAAGGTGATCGGATTTGACATCAATGCGGCGCGGGTCGAGGCACTACGCGCTGGCGTAGATGCAACGCATGAGGTTGAGCCACATGACCTGAGCGCGGCGGGCGGCCTGAAATTCACAACCAACCCCTCGGAGATTGCCGATTGCGATACCTATGTCGTAACCGTCCCCACGCCGATCACCGCAGGTAAGCAGCCTGATTTAGCCCCCCTTCTGGCTGCGTCGGAAACAGTTGGCCACGTATTGAAACCCGGTGATTTGGTGATCTACGAATCCACCGTCTATCCCGGCGCAACCGAAGAAGATTGCGTTCCGGTGCTGGAACGCGCCTCGGGCCTGACTTTCAACACGGATTTCTTTGCAGGCTACAGCCCCGAGCGGATCAACCCCGGTGACAAGACCCACCGTATCGCGGACATCTGCAAAGTCACCGCTGGTTCAACCCCGCAGGTCGCTGATCTAGTTGACGCGCTCTATGCCCGGATCATCACCGCTGGAACCTACAAGGCCGAAAGCATCCGCGTGGCTGAGGCCGCGAAGGTGATCGAAAACACCCAGCGCGACCTGAATATCGCTCTGGTGAACGAGTTGGCGATGATCTTCGGTCGCATGGGCATCGATACCGAGGCTGTGCTGCGCGCAGCCGGAACCAAATGGAACTTCCTGCCCTTCCGCCCCGGCCTGGTCGGCGGGCATTGCATCGGCGTGGATCCTTACTACCTGACGCACAAGGCCGAGGCCGTGGGCCATCACCCGCAGATCATCCTTGCAGGGCGGCGCCTGAATGACAGGATGGGCAGCTATGTGGTGTCGCAACTGGTCAAACGTATGACCCGTTGCGGTATCAATGTTGGCGCCGCCCGTGTTCTGGTGATGGGCCTGACGTTCAAGGAAAACTGCCCCGACCTGCGCAACACCCGTGTCGTCGACATTATCGAAGAATTGCAAAGCTATGGCATCAGCGTCGATGTCCACGACCCTCATGCCGACCCCAAAGCCGCGCACGAAGAATACGACCTGGCCCTGATCGACCAACCTGAGCCAGGGCTCTATGACGGGGTCGTCCTGGCCGTCGCGCATGCGGAATATCGGGCACTCGATCCTTTGCAGTTTCGAGCCTATGGCAAAGAAAACAGCGTAGTCTTCGACATCAAATCCTGCCTGCCACGCGAGGCAAGCGACCTGCGCCTGTAATCGAACCAAAAGACCTAAAATGAAACCGGCGCCACAGGGCGCCGGATAACTGATTACCCGCCGAAATCGTCGAGCATGATATCTTCGCGGTCCACACCCAGATCCAGCAGCATGTTGATGACCGACTGGTTCATGATCGGTGGTCCGCACATGTAGAACTCGCAATCCTCGGGTGCCGGGTGGTTCTTGAGGTATTCGTCGAACAGCACGTTATGGATAAAGCCGGTATAGCCTTTCCAGTCATCCTCGGGCTGGGCATCCGACAGGGCGACATGCCATTCGAAATTGTCGAACTCTTCCGCGAGGCTGTCGAAATCCTCGACAAAGAACATCTCTTTCTTGGACCGGGCACCGTACCAGAAGGTGATCTTACGGTCGCGATTCTCAAGCCGTTTGAGCTGGTCGAAAATATGGCTGCGCATGGGCGCCATACCAGCACCACCACCGATGAACACCATCTCTCTTCCGGTCTCGCGGGCGAAGAATTCACCGAATGGACCCGAGATCGTGACCTTGTCACCCGGTTTCAGGTTGAAGATATACGACGACATCTGGCCCGCCGGTATCCCTTCGGAACCCGGAGGCGGTGAGGCAACCCGGACGTTCAGCATGATCATGCCCTTTTCGTCCGGATAGTTGGCCATGGAATAGGCGCGTTCGATGGGTTCGGCAACGACCGAGTCGTATTGCCACAGATTGAAGCGATCCCAATCTTCGCGATATTCCTCCTCGACATCGAAATCAGTGTATTTCAGCGCATGGGCGGGGGCTTCGATCTGGATATAACCACCAGCGCGGAAATTCACATCCTCACCTTCGGGCAGGTCCAGCGTCAGCGCTTTGATAAAGGTGGCAACGTTTTCGTTCGACCGAACCGTGCATTCCCATTTCTTGACGCCAAAGACCTCTTCGGGGACCTCGATATCCATGTCTTGTTTAACTGCAACCTGACAAGACAGACGGTCGCCACAAGCGGCCTCGCGCTTGGTGATATGGCTTTCTTCGGTCGGCAGGATCGAGCCACCGCCGGAATGGACGCGTACGCGGCATTGTGCGCAGGTCCCGCCGCCGCCACAGGCCGATGGCACGAACAGTTTCTCAGCTGCCAGGGTTTGCAACAGCTTGCCACCGGCGGGCACGGACACGGTTTTCTCACCATTGATGGTGATGTTGACATTGCCCGTCGACACCAACCGCGACCGGGCGGCCATGATAAGGGCGACAAGCGCCAGAACGATCAGCGTGAAAAGAACGACGCCTAGGCTAAAGGTTTCCATTGCCGCCCCCTTACAGTTTCACGCCCGAGAAGGACATGAAGGCCATCGCCATCAGACCCGCGGTGATAAAGGTGATCCCCAGACCCTGCAGGCCATCAGGAATGTCCGAATATTTCAGCTTTTCGCGCACCCCCGCCATAGCGGTAATCGCCAGCGCCCAGCCAAAGCCGGAGGACAGACCATAGGTCGTGGCCTCGGCAAAGTTATAATCCCGCTCGACCATGAACAGCGAGCCACCCAGGATGGCGCAGTTCACCGTGATCAGCGGCAGAAAAATACCCAGCGCGTTGTAGAGCGGGGGGAAATACTTGTCCAAGACCATCTCGAGGATCTGAACCATCGCGGCTATCACGCCGATATACGAGATCAGGCCAAGGAAGGTCAGGTCCACATCCGGGAACCCGGCCCAGGCCAGCGCGCCCGGCTTCAGCAGATAGGTCAGCAACAGGTTGTTGGCGGGAACGGTGATCGCCTGCACGACCATGACCGAGATCCCAAGACCCAGCGCGGTCGAGATCTTCTTGGACACGGCGATGAAGGTACACATGCCAAGAAAGAAGCTGAGCGCAAGGTTTTCGACAAAGATGGCCTTTACGGCCAGTGAGATAAGCCCTTCCATCAGTGCGCCTCTACCTGCTGGATTTTGTATTCGCGTTCTTCGACCTGGTTCGGCTTCCATGTACGGAAGGCCCAGATGATCAGGCCGATGATGAAGAACGCCGAAGGTGGCAACAGCAGCATACCGTTGGGTACGTACCAGCCGCCATTGTTCACAGTCTGCAAGATGGTGACACCGAACAGCGACCCGGCTCCCAACAGCTCGCGGATAAAGCCGACTAGCAGCAGGATCAGCCCATAGCCCATGCCGTTGCCAACACCGTCGATAAAAGATGCTATCGGGGGGTTCTTCATCGCAAATGCCTCGGCACGGCCCATCACGATACAGTTTGTGATAATCAGCCCAACGAAAACCGACAGGGTTTTCGAAATCTGGAAGGCATAGGCCTTGAGAACCTGATCCACCAGGATCACCAGCGACGCGATGATCACCATCTGAACGATGATCCGGATTGAGCCGGGTATCTGGTTGCGCAACATCGAAATGAACATCGACGAGAAGGCGGTCACGAAGGTCACAGCCAGCGCCATTACAAAGGCCACCTGCAACGAAGAAGTCACGGCCAGCGCGGAACAGATGCCCAGGACCTGCAGCGTGATCGGGTTATTGTCGACAAGCGGGTCGACCAGCATCTCTTTCTTGGTCTGAGACATCAAAACTCTCCTGCTTGCAGTTTGGCCAGGAACCGGGCGTAGCCCGCGTCACCCATCCAGAATTTCACCAGGTTATCGACACCAACCGAGGTCAGAGTGGCCCCAGCAAGCGCGTCGACATAGAAATCGGGACCGGCGGCGGGCTGCGACTTGGCGACGGTAATCTGCAGCTCGCCTGCATCGTCGCGCAATTTCTTGCCATTCCACAGACCTTTCCATCGCGGGTTGTCCACCTCGGCGCCAAGGCCGGGGGTCTCACCATGCTGATAGAACTGCAGGCCGTAGATGTCGTTGCCGTTACTTTCTAGAGCGATAAAACCATAGAGCGTCGACCACAGGCCATAACCATGCAGCGGCAGGATCACTTTGTCTAAATCGCCCGCATCATCGCGCAACAGATAGATCACTCGGTACTTGGCCTGACGACCAATACCCGCCGGGTCAGTGTCCAATGCTACGCTGAGTTCAGGATCACTTGCAGCAGCCTGGTCATCAAAGGTTGCCGGATCGAACTGATCGTCGACAAATTCGCCGGTGGCAAGCTCGAGCACATGCGGCTCGAACGCAGCGAAGGCTTCGGTCACATCTATGCCCGGCTCGAAGACACCAGCCACCTGCAAAACGTTAACCTGTTTGTCCTTCAGCGCGTTGGCTTCTTGCACCGGGCGCAGGCTGACCGCAGCGGCGGAGACCACCATCGAGGCAACAAGACAGACAGCAACGGCGACGAAGATCGTCTTGCCAACCGAATCCGGCGAGGCGGCCAGAAAGCGAGCCAATGCGCCCTTGGGTTCTTGAGGTTGCGGATCAGACATGGCGACGCGCCCTCCGTTTGATATTGGCCTGCACGACGAAATAGTCGATCAGCGGTGCAAAGACATTGCCGAACAGGATGGCCAGCATCATGCCTTCGGGGAAGGCCGGATTGATCACGCGTATCATCACAACCATCACTCCGATCAAGGCGCCATAGATATAGCGGCCCAGGTTGGTGTGGCTGGCGGAAACCGGTTCGGTCACCATGAAGGCCAGGCCAAATGCATACCCACCCAGAACCACATGCCAATACCACGGCATCGCGAACATCGGGTTGGTATCCGACCCGATCAGGTTCAGCAGCAGAGTAAATCCGATGGTCCCGGCCAGACAGCCAACGATCAGGCGGTAATTGGCAATCTTGGTCATCAGCAGGAAGGCCATACCAATCAAGCAGGCCAAGGTCGAGGTCTCGCCAAAGCTGCCCTGAATGGTGCCGTAAAAAGCGCTGGACCATGTGATCCCTTCGGCAGCAAGAGCCTGTACGCCCTCGGCCGCTGACACCGCCAGCGCGGTTGCACCCGAGAACCCGTCAACCGGGGTCCAAACCGAGTCACCCGACATCTGAGCAGGATAAGCGAAGTACAAAAACGCACGACCAACCAGCGCGGGGTTAAGGAAGTTCTTGCCGGTGCCGCCAAATACCTCTTTGCCGATCACCACACCGAAGATAATGCCCAAAGCTACCTGCCACAAGGGTGTAGTGGCCGGCATAATCAGAGTGTAAAGCATTGATGTTACAAGGAAACCTTCGTTCACCTCATGGCCGCGCACGGTGGCAAAGATGACCTCGAATATACCGCCTGCGACCAGTGTGACGATGTAGATAGGCAGAAAATACATCAACCCGTGCATCACATTTGCAAAGACACTGCTGGGGTCCAGCGAGATACCAAACATCTGCAGCAGAGCGATGCGCCAACCGGTGGCAGAGTCCGGCCCGAGGCTGGCGATGGCCGAGTTGGCCTGATAGCCGGTGTTCCACATCCCCCAAAGGATACAGGGAATGGTCGCGATCACGACATAGGTCATGATCCGCTTCATATCCACGTAAGACCGCGCATGCGGGGCCACAGACGTCACGGTTTTCGGAGTGTAGATAAAGCTTTCGACCATCTCGTAGATGGGGAAATACTTTTCGTACTTGCCGCCCTTGGTAAAGTTCGGCTCGATCCGATCGAAGAAGCTGCGCAAACCCATTTGGATCAGCCCTCCTTTTCAATCTTGTTCAGGCAGTCGCGCAGCGCCAGCCCGTATTCATATTTTGCCGGACAGGCAAAGCCGACAAGGCCCAGATCCTCTTCGTCCAGCTCTAGCGCGCCCAGAGCTTGCGCAGTATCGGTGTCCATCACCAGTAGTGCCCGCAGCAGTTGCGTCGGCAGATAGTCCTGCGGCATCAGCTCTTCGAACGTACCCGTGGGCACCATGGCGCGGCGCCCCCCATTCAGATTCGAGCTGAGCGCGTACAGCTTTTTGGCGAAAGCAGAACCCAGCACCGGCTGAACCGCAAATTTCGAAGGCATCGGGCGGATCCAACCCATCGGAATCTGGTCGTGGTCCTCACGGATGATGGTCATCTGCCTTGCAAAACGCCCCAGATAAGCCGTTGGGCCATCCGCATGCTGACCAGATAGGATCGAGCCCGAAATGATCCGTGCCGTGCCCTCCACATCAATCTCATCCCTGGTCAGGTCTTCGGTCGACGCTCCCATCACCGTACGGATCAGGCGCGGCTGACGGGCACCCGGGCCAGTCAGGGCGATCACCAGATTAGGGTCCAGATGGCCCGTCTGCATCAGGCGGCCAATGGCGATGACATCCTGATACCCGATGGTCCAGACCTGCTTTTCGCCCGCAAGCGGTTCGAGGAAATGGATGTGGGTTCCGGCCAAACCCGCAGGATGCGGACCAGAGAATGCCGCCGCCTCTACGTCTGGCAGATCGCTACCCGGAACTGAAGCACCGTCCTGCTGGCACAAATAGGTTTTGCCCTCGGTCAGCTTGGATACGACTACCAGACCATCCGCAAATGCTTTGCCCGCGTCATTGATGATGAGTTCTGCATCTCCGGCCAGTGGCTCGCTATCCATGGCGGTGACGAAAATCGCTGCTGGCTTGGTGCCCGGAACTGGCATCTTGGAATAGGGACGCGTACGGAAAGCGGTCCACAGCCCCGCGGCGCATAGCTTGGCGGTAACACCCTCGGCGCTGTCCGCATCACCAACACCCGAGAAATCGATACCCGTGTCGTTGGCATCCGCAACCTCGATCACAACGCTTTGCAAAACCCGGCGCGCACCACGGTTGATGGCAACGATCTTACCACTTAGCGGGGCGACCATCATCGCCTCGGGTGCGTCCTTGTGACAGAATAGCGGAGTGCCACGTTGAACGTCATCCCCCTCCTGAACCAGCATTCGCGGTTTCAAGCCAAGGTAATCGCCCCCCAAAACCCCAACAGTCTTGAATTCTGGACCCGGATGGATGGTTTGTTCCGGTGCGCCTTGCACCGGCAGCTCCAACCCTTTTTTCAGTTTGAAAGTTTGCATGTCGCTACGGTCTTCCAAGCCTCTTTACCTGTGCCGGCTGAGCCAACACCTATCTAGTGTCAGACAATAACGCGAGAATTCCAAACAGTCGTCGCAAAAGCGTCGAATTGCGACTGAAATCCGCGGCCGTCCCTCTGATTGTGGCCCCTTTACGCGGGGATGATACCAAAAGCAAACCTGTAACCGTCAAAATTCCCTCACGGTATTCACTTTCTTGTATCACTTTCGCTGAAATTGCCTGTCGCGCCCCGATCATGTCCGGTGTAAGCACCCTTGATGGAACAAACGAACGATCTGGAAATTTTTCTGGTAGCAACGCCCGGACTAGAGGCGCCGCTGCATGCCGAGGCCACCGAACAGGGATTCGCCGATGCTAAGGTCATTGCCGGTGGCGTGGTTTGTCGGGGCGGGTGGCCCGAAGTATGGCGTGCCAACCTTTGCCTTCGGGGCGCAAATAAAGTTCTGGTTCGGATTGGCAGCTTTCCCGCTGTCCATCTGGCACAACTGGACAAACGCGCCAGAAAATTTCCGTGGTCAGATTTCCTGCGCCCGGAAGTGCCGGTAAAAGTCGAGGCGACAAGCCGCAAATCGCGCATTTATCATGCGGGTGCCGCGCGCCAAAGGATCGAACGAGCGCTGGCCGAGACACTGGGGACTCCAATCTCGACAGATGCAGCCCTGCGCGTGCTTTTGCGGATTGAGAAAGACATCTGCACATTCTCGATCGACACCTCCGGAGAGCCCCTGCACAAGCGAGGTCACAAGACTTCCGTCGCCAAGGCCCCCATGCGCGAGACAATGGTGGCCATGTTCCTGCGCGAATGTGGCTATCACGGGACCGAACCGGTGCTGGATCCCATGTGCGGGTCGGGCACTTTCGTCATCGAGGCTGCCGAGATCTCATTGGGCCTGCTTCCCGGTCGCACGCGTAATTTTGCATTCGAAAGCCTAAGGAGTTTTGATCCCGACATCTGGTCCGACATGCGCGCCGGGTCAGAACCCCCTGCCCCCGAGGTTCAGTTCTTCGGCTCCGACAGGAATGCAGGCGCAGTCGAGGCCGCAAAAGCCAACGCGGAACAAGCCGGTGTTTCGACCAATACAACATTTCATTGCCACTCCATCAGCGATCTGAAGCCCCCGCAAGGTGCTGAAGGGTTGGTGATCGTAAACCCCCCTTATGGCGCCCGGATAGGCGATGAAAAACGGCTGCGATCCTTGTATGGGAGTTTCGGCAAGGTTCTGATGTCACGCTTCAAAGGCTGGCGCGTTGGCATCGTAACAAGCACCCCATCCCTGGCCCATGCCACGCGCCTTCCTTTGCTTCCGGCAGGGCCGGTAGTGGATCACGGCGGCACAAAAATCCGACTTTATCGCACTGATCACCTGATCTGACATGGGGCTAATCACAGGGATTTTGAGCCTGCCCAAAGCCTGTTACTAATCACAAACCAGACCCAGAATCCCTCTTGCACATCCAAACCCTCAGGTATAAATCACCCGCCACGGTCGGAGTGTAGCTCAGCCTGGTAGAGCACTGTCTTCGGGAGGCAGGGGTCGGAGGTTCGAATCCTCTCACTCCGACCAATAAAGCAAGGTTTCAACTGCAAAGATTTTTTGCTGTTTGACCAATAAACCTACTTTTCCGCACAATTTGGTTCGAGGATTCACTGCATGAATCCAAGGTGATAGCTGTGTGGTATGAACTGCTTTACTCCCACGAAGTCAAAATGACGAACTGGTTGGCCTACAATGAAGCGTTGAAACGGCTCGGCGCAAGGAATGAGGCCCTGCGCGCCTCTAGAAACCTCTGTCGCGCCATCAGGTAAAATTGAGACAACGAGCATCGCTGGAGGAGCGTCGAGGGCAAGATAAATTGTATCAAATTGCTCGGCCGGTGCTTGCTGGTTTGCGACTTCAACCAGCAAGTCACAGAGTTACTGGCCCCTATCGACATCCTGAACGGTTACACAGCGAACGACATACAAATCACAAAGCGCGCAGGATATATTTGCCTACGCCCGTGGGCGGCGGCGATCATGCAGCTGTCATGAGAATGTTGATCAAGACTTCAAAGCTCCGCGATGTTGATATCCGTCGCGTGTGCGAAGTGGCACACCATGTCCTGGGCGTCGTCATTCCAGCGCCCGCGCACGCCCCTGAGGCTCTTTCGCCGAAGGTGAGATAGGCCCCAAGATCAGGTCCGTAATTAACTGTGGTCGATGAACAGGAACCGGTTTCTCTGTATCGCTGGCTTCTGGAAAACAACCTGTAACCGCAAGCCTTGTTTCTTGGTGGCTCTGCCAAATCTGTCGCTCTGTCTGGCGTAATAGTCGTATTTAGCTTTCGCAATTTTTGATTATTGCTGATCATCAGGGTGAATTTGATGTATTCTTGCTGAATGTGCTGGGAATTGACCAGGAGGACGACCCAAACAAAGCGCTTATACAAAATTAGAAGCGACTAGGGAGGAATTTGATGATGTACTATAGGCTAAAGGCGGTCAGGGGCTGTCGGATAATGATAGCTGCGCTGTTTTCTACTCTCTCTTTGAGTAATGCGATGGCGCAAAGTAACTCTGAGAGCGAAACCACAATCCCAGAGCCCGGGCCGTCCATCACCTTCACATCCTGGACCGGCCCTTACATGCGAAGTCAGATGCTTGGGTTTGTGCGCCCTTATGAGCAAGCCAAAAACGCTGATGTGCATGTTGCACATTACAATGGTGGCATCTCGGAAATCCGCGATCAGGTCGAAAGCGCAAATGTGATTTGGGATGTGGTCGACCTTACGCAAGCAGATTCACTTCGCGCCTGCGAAGAGGGCTTGCTGGAGAACATATCTGACATAGAACTGCCTGATGGCGTCGATGGTACACCATTTCGCGAGGATTTTGTCGAAGGTGCCCTGAATGATTGTGGCGTAGGAGTCATCGTATGGGGCACCGCATATGCGTATAACAATTCTCAATTCGAAGAAACGCCTCCATCAACCATTTCGGATTTCTTCGACACAGAAACCTATCCTGGGCCACGTGCCATCCGAAATGATCCGACAGTGATCATGGAATGGGCCCTTATGGCCGACGGCGTAGCCCGCGATGATGTGTATCCAACGCTCGAAACCGAAGAAGGTGTTGAGCGCGCGCTGAAAAAGATGGACGACATAAAAACCGGCCTGCAAATCTGGGAAACCGGGCGTGAACCCGTACGTCTGCTGAACTCTGGCGACATTGCGATGTCATCGATCTGGGCCACTACCGGTGCAACGGCCGCCCAGGAAGACGGTTCCGATTTTACGGTCAACATGGACGGCCGTGTGATTGAGCTGGATCTGTTCGGAATACCAAAAGGAAGCCAGAATAAAGAAGAGGCCATTGATTTTATTCGCTTTGCTAGCAGCTCAAATTCGCTGGCCGATATGGTCGGGTACCTGCCAAATGGTCCAACCCGAAAATCTTCGATGACACTCCTGTCAGACGACGTTTTGGAGCGCATCCCGAACGGTCCGGCGTATGAAGACAATCTTTACATTCTGTCGGACGCCGAGTGGTGGGCCACCAACCACGGGCGCCTGGAAGAGGCGTTCCAGTCCTGGCTCGCAACCTCCGCCCGTCAGGGCGCTGCGGGTTCAACACGGTAAGCCGAAACAACAGGTCTAAGAGGTGCAAAATGAGTGATCAATCAACACAGAAACCTGACAATCTTGTAGCAAAGAGCGGCTTGTTCAAAGGTATGAATCCGACGATGGGTATCGCGTCGATGGTGATGATATTGGGGTTTGTGTTCTTCACGATCCGTGATGTTGAAGCTTCAAGTGCGATCTTTGCGACAGGTAAAGACTTCATCATCGGTAGCCTGGACTGGTTCTATGTACTGGTCGTTAACGCGGCACTGTTTTTCGTAATTTGGCTTATGATCAGCCGGTTCGGACACGTGAAGCTGGGCAAGGATGATGACGAGCCAGATTTTTCAACGTTTTCATGGATTTGCATGCTGTTTAGTGCGGGCTTGGGATCTGGTCTGATCTATTGGGGCGTTGCAGAGCCAATGTTCCATATCCAAGGCAGCCCATTCCTTGAACGGGCGGGAATTGAACCAGGTTCGGTTGACGCGGCGGTTTCTGCGGTAACGATCACGAATTTCCACTGGGGTTTCCACGGTTGGGCCCTTTATGTGCTGGTTGGCCTCTGCCTTGCATATTTCTCGTACCGCCATGGGCTTCCTCTGACTTTGCGCACCGCTCTTTATCCTGTCCTGAAGGAACGGATCTATGGTCCCTGGGGTCATCTCGTCGATCTGATTGGCGTATTTGGTACAATCTTTGGCCTCGCAACCTCATTGGGGTTGGGCGTCACACCAATCGCCGCCGGTCTTGAGGATCTTGGCTGGATGGCAAACACCCAGACAAATCAGTTGATCCTCGTCGCAATCATCACCTGTCTTGGCACGGCTTCTGCTGCATCGGGTGTTGGCAAAGGCGTGCGTATCTTGTCTGAAGCCAACGTTATGGCAAGTGTTGGCCTGCTGCTCCTGTTCATCATTCTGGGACCCACGGCATTCCTGTTGGGCATAACCATATCCGGATTTGGAGATTACCTCTGGACGGTGATACCCATGGGTTTCTGGATCAACGGTGAGCCCGAAAACCAATGGCAGAGCTGGTGGACGATCTTTTACTGGGGCTGGTGGATCGCATGGTGCCCGTTTGTTGGACTGTTCATTGCGCGGGTATCAAAGGGGCGGACGATCAAGCAATTCTGCTATTGCGTTCTTCTTATTCCAACCTCAGTCGTGATGCTCTGGATGGGTGTCTTTGGTGGCGCAGCAGCCGGGGTTGATCTGTTCTACGACGCAAGTGTCGTCGAGGCGGTCAACAATGACTACGCCGCTGGCGTATTCCAAACGGTCAAAGGATTTGGCTACACATGGTTGGTGTACCCGATCACAGTGTTGATTACGGTTCTGCTGATTTCGTGGTTTGTCACGTCTTCTGACTCGGGGACACTCGTGATGTGCACAATGCTGTCGATGGGTGACGAGCATCCGCCAATCAAGTTCCGTGTATTTTGGGGTATTACCGCAGGCGTTGTTGCCGGTGTCCTAATGCTGGCCGGTGGGTTGAGCGCGCTACAGACAGCGTCCATCGTCGCAGGGCTACCAATCGCTGTGATCTTGTTGTTCATGATCTATGGTATTGTCTCGTCGCTTCACGCTGAGCACCCAGTGCCAGATGTTGAGGATAAGTACGAAATGGAGTTCCTCAACAGATAGGCAGCCATTGTGGTTCAATTTGTCGAGAGGCAGTTACATCTGCCTCTCGACAATTACAGACATGGGTTTCGATCTGTCCGCGAAACTTTCCTCGTTCTGATGTGAAGTTTGCTAAACTTTCTGGGATCAAACGAATACGAAAGAACCTCTGCCTAATGGTTTCCACCAGCATCTCTGCTACCCGCGTGGTACAGCAACTGGATAGGCTTGTCGGCTCTCCATGGTGAGCCTCTCACACAATCTCGACCCGTGAACCAAAGGTACATTGTGGGGGATAGTCCGATCCTGGTCGTGATGGAGCGGTTTCTTTCGCCCATGCCTTCCATTGTCCCTTAAAGGTAATGCCCAAAGCCAAAAAACCAGGTTCGGAATGGAATGCAGGCTAAGTCTTCCGCCGTTTCGGGACAGAATCGCCACCTTTTGTAGATTTGGCCGCTGCGACTCGCGCTCGGTTCTTCTTGCTGCTTGACTTACCTTTGGGTGGAGGCGGACCCTTTGATGCTGTTCGGGCAGATTTGATATCGCCGCCTTTGGCTTCAGATTTACCGCCCTTACGTGCCTTTGGCTTTGCACCAACCGGTTTGAACAAGGCATCTGCCTCGTCTTTCGAAGCACGCTGGCGTTCTACTTTGGCTGATTTGACGGCCCTTGTGGAACGTTCTGCAGGGCTGGAAGGTGCCCGGCCCTCGGGTTCAGGCTTGCGACGTCCATAGGTTGCAGTGCCGCTCCGTTCGGTCGGAGTCGTATCTCGTTTGCTCGTAATCGGTTTGCCTTTTTGCTTTCCGATGGGCTTGGTCCGGCCAGTTGCAGCAAAGTCCGGTGCCGTGTCCAGACGCACGAGATTCTTGACCTTTTCGATCTTCATCTCGGGCCCAACGGCTGTCAGAAACCCTTCGACGCTGGGCTCACGGATCTCGAAATAGGTCACATCATCGGCAATCCGGATGGCCCCAATGTCATCCTTCGTCAGATTGCCTGACTTGCAGATCATCGGCAGCATATAACGCGGCGACGCATTTTGATTGCGCCCCTCGGACAGCGAAAACCAGACGCTGGGGCCAAAGGCCGCGCGCGGTTTCTGGCTTTGCTGATCGACCGTCGACAACTCTTCTGGCGCGGAATGACGCAGCTTGTACTGCCGCAGGTAAGCTGCTGCAATCTGCTCAGGGGTAAAGCTTTCTACCATTTTCTGAACTGCTGCGCGTTCACTTTCCGTGATCTCTGCTTGCCAGTCATCCGATGCGAACATCCTCACCTGATCGCGTTCGGTCACCTCTTCGGCTGACGGGGCTGTCCCCCAATCGGCGGTCAGCTTGGCGAATTTCAGAATACGTTCCGCCTTTTTCCGCGACGCGGGTGCAACCACTAGTGCGCTAACGCCCTTGCGTCCGGCCCGGCCTGTTCGACCCGAGCGGTGCAGCAGTGTTTCATGGCTGTTTGGCAGTTCCGCATGGACCACCAAATCAAGGTTAGGCAAATCAATACCGCGGGCGGCAACATCCGTTGCCACACAGACCCTGGCACGCCCATCGCGCATGGCCTGCAAGGCGTTCGAGCGTTCGCTCTGGGTCAATTCTCCGGATAGGGCGACGACCGAAAAGCCCCGGTTTGACAGGCGCGCGGTCAGACGTGACACCATCGCGCGGGTATTGCAGAACACGATGGCGTTCGGCGCCTCATAATAGCGCAACACATTGATAATTGCATTCTCGCCGTCGCGCGGGCCGACCAACATAGCACGATAATCGATATCGGCGTGCTGCGTCTTTTCGCTGACGGTGCTCACACGTTCTGCATCGCGCTGATACCGTGTCGCCAGATTGGCAATCGCACGTGGGACAGTGGCAGAAAACAGCAAAGTCTGACGGTCTGATGGTGTTTCATCCAGAATGAATTCCAGATCCTCTCGGAACCCGAGATCCAACATCTCGTCGGCCTCATCAAGAACCACGGCGCGAATGGCCGTCAGGTCGATCGAGCCCCGCATGATATGATCCCGCAGCCGTCCCGGAGTGGCAACAACAATATGCGCGCCACGCGCCAACGCGCGACGTTCATCCCGAATATCCATGCCTCCGACGCAGGACGCCAGAAACGCGCCCGCATCGGCGAACAACCAGCTCAGTTCACGCTTTACCTGCAGCGCCAGTTCCCTTGTTGGTGCTACAACAAG
The DNA here is from genome assembly GCF_059611265.1 of Ruegeria sp. CDSA241. Classification (NCBI taxonomy): domain Bacteria; kingdom Pseudomonadati; phylum Pseudomonadota; class Alphaproteobacteria; order Rhodobacterales; family Roseobacteraceae; genus Ruegeria; species Ruegeria sp. CDSA241. Next base: position 117,038 of record NZ_JBXWPF010000009.1, on the reverse strand, counting down.
TGCCAGCGGTGCGCCCGAGGTTTCGAAAGTCTCAGCGTCACCCAAAAGTCGCGGCGCAATCGCCAGACCGAATCCGATGGTTTTACCCGATCCGGTTTGGGCCGAAACCAGCATATCCTTCCCCTCCAGTTCGGGCCGGGTTACAGCCTGCTGAACTTGGGTTAAGGTGTCATAGCCCTTGCGAGCCAGCGCATTTGCAATGGTTTGTTTCACAGCGGTGGTTCTTTTCATCGGTCAGGAGATGGGATTGTGCGGTATTGCAATCAATGCATCATCCATGGGTAAAGACAGCCCCTTAACGAGTGTCTTGACTATTGTATAGCCACGAACCGGGGCAGATGCGCTGAAAATCCCGTATCCTGCCCATACTGCTCCCTTTCAGTAGCGGCTTGAGACCCTCGCCGCTTTCGGTTCAATTTGTTGAGACGCGGCAGAAGCGCAGGCTTGGAATAATCAAAACAGGCGTTTTTCTGTAGAGCTTTCAACCGTCTGTAAACCAGCTGTCCCTGTCGGGCTGGCGGTCAACGTGACTACTCCTTCGGGAAATCTACTACAAGCAGTCGGATTCGATAGCTTCTACGACCACGTTTTCTTCGAATTTAGGGCATGACGTTGAGCCAATGGCGCGGTCCCTCTTGCGTCTATGCAGACGCCAGCCGTTTCATTGCGCTCATGAGAGGCATAGCTCGCACACCTCCCTGCCCCGGCACTTCCTTGTCGTTGGCATAGACAAGGATGCGCTCTGAGACGTCCAATTCTTCTGTCGCGATGTGAAACCCACGCGTGACCTTCGCTGATGTCGTCCGCTTGATCTCTATGGCCCAGAGGCCGCCGCGGGGAAGTTTCAACATCAAATCCACCTCAGCCCCTGCTGAAGAGCGATAGAAGCTTGCTTCTGTTCCGCGCGGTGCCGCGGCGATCAGGTTTTCGATGCAGAACCCTTCCCAACTGCCGCCGACAACCGGATGCCCAAGCAGGTCTTCCGGTGTTTCGATCCCAAGAAGTGCATGGGCCAGCCCGGAATCGCGAATATAAACCTTGGGAGATTTGACCAAACGTTTTCCGGCATTGGAATGCCATGGCTGCAAACGGCGCACCAGCATCAGGTCGACCAGCAAATCAAGATAGCGCGCAACGCTCTGGCCCGATACGCCAAGGTTTCCCGCGAGTTTTGCCGCGTTGAGTAGCCCGCCCTGTTCATGGGCAAGCATCGTCCAAAACCGGCGCAGTGTTTCCGCTGGAATGCGCAACCCAAAAGCCGGAACATCGCGTTCCAGATAAGTGCGGATGAAATCCTCGCGCCATGCCAGGCTGGTTTTGTCGTTCTTGGTAAGGAAGCTATCTGGAAACCCACCCCGCAACCACAGCGCAGAGATCGAGTCCACTCCGGTTTCCGACAAAATGAAAGGCGTCAGCTCGTGATAGCTGACCCGGCCAGCCAAGGATTCTGCGCTTTGGTGCAGAAGCGTGTTCGAGGCCGACCCCAGCAGCAGGAATTGCCCAGTCCGATACCCTTGTCTTCGTCGTCGGTCGATCTGACCGCGTAATGCCTTAAACAGGCCCGGCATAAGCTGAACTTCATCGATCACCACCAGGCGCCCAACCTGCTCGTCGAGATAGAGGTCTGGCTCTTCGAGCACCTGGCGATCAGCAGATCTCTCCATATCAAGATAGACAGCGTCACGGCTTTCAGCGATATCCTGCGCGAGAGTTGTCTTCCCAACTTGCCGCGGCCCAAGCAGGACTACGCCCGCCTGGTTCTCGAGAGAGTCTTCGACTGACTTTCTATCACCGCGCTTGATCATACCTTGCATTTATTCCATTTGGTGGAAGATTTACAAGGATAAAATTCCAAATTACTGTCCAGTGAAACCCTATCGTCTCGGCCCTTCACCCCAAAACCATGACACGCAAGTCTGGACCTTAGGTCGAGCATAATCGTGGAAAGCTGCGTCCCATTTGATCAAGAGAAAATAGAACCTGAGTACGTTCTTCTTTCTTAACTATTAAATTTGAAGAGTCCTCTTTGCGTCCCTCAATTTCATTTCCATTGCCCTGAAGGGCGAAGCCAACTAGGTACTTGCCGCGCACAAACCCCTAAGAATCTGCGAAAAATCAAATCGCAGAAAGGACCAGGATCATGACCATACCAGCAATCAAAAACGCTGACACAGGCACGCTGGCTGGCTCGGGAATGCATATTCTGGTCGATCATTACGGCAGCCTATACCTAACCGACGTTATGCGCATCGAAGAGGCACTGACCCGCGCGGCGCGGGAGGCTGGCGCAACGATACTGTCGGGCAAGTTCCACAAATTTGGCGGGCATGGCGGTGTGACCGGAGTGTTGTTGCTGGCAGAATCCCATATCTCGATCCACACTTGGCCGGAAAATGATTATGCCGCCATCGACATCTTCATGTGTGGCACAACGCAACCGGACAAAGCGGTCGCATATCTTGAGAAGCACCTGCGCCCTGCCCGAGTTGAAATTACGCGCGTCAACCGCGGTTTACTGGAACCAGTAGTCCCAACCGTCTAAGTAATATCCCATCAATGCGTGCGATTGCAGTGTATTAGGTTCGGCATCGACCCGGTCGGTATCACCGCCAAAAATCTGTGCCGCGCGCCAAACATCATCGTCGAGATAGCTCAACCCATCCGGCAGTTCGATTCTACGGTCGGTCAATGGTTCAAATGTAGCCAGAACAAACCCCCATTCGCCGAAGCTCGGCACGTAGCTGTGATAGGGAACCGCCTGCAGTCCCCGCCCGGGCCTTTGCGGATTGCGGCTGCTCTCGATCGTTTCGGCCACCGACCAAAAGGCCTGCCGAGCAAAGAACGGTGATCCGGCCTGGGTGACAAAGACCCCCTGCCCGCTTAGCCGTTCGGCCAGCAAGCCGTAGAATTGCTTGGTGTATAACCGGGACAAGGCAATGGATTTGGGGTCTGGCAGATCAATGATCACCACGTCGTAAATCTGGGTTTCCCGCTCCAGAAACCTCCAGGCGTCTTCGTTGACAACCGTCACGCGCGGGTCGCTGAGAGCATTGTCGTTCAGCTTGGACAGATCTGGATGGTCGCGAAACAACTGCGTCACACGCGGATCAAGATCCACCAGCGTCACGGATTGCACCTCGGGATAGCGCAGCACCTCGCGCGCGGCCATGCCGTCTCCACCCCCAAGGATCAGGATGTCACGCGCGCGTGGTGCAAGGGCCATGGCCGGATGCACAAGTGGCTCGTGATAGCGGTGTTCGTCAAGGGAATCGAACTGGATCGAATGATCCAGAAACAGGCGCACCCGGTCGCGGTACCGGGTGACGGTGATCTGCTGATACGGCGTGGCCTCGGACAGGATGACATCATCCTCGAACAGCTCAGCCTCGGTGACCGAGACCAGCCGCTCGGACTGCCACAACGCGCCCAGTGTTGCCACAAAGGCCACCGCCCAAACCGCAACCTGGACTCGCGTGGCCCATTCCCGAAATACCAGCAGGGACAGGCCTGCGACGGCGAGGTTCAGCCCTCCGAAGGCCAGGCTGGCAGACATCAACCCCAGATATGGGATTACCAGCAGTGGAAAGGCCAGCGAGGCGACCAGCGCACCGATGTAGTCGACGCTCAGCACGTTTTCGAAACGGAATTTCAGCGCCCCAATCTGTTCCAGAACGCGGGCGATTAAAGGGATTTCCATCCCCGACAGGATACCAATGGCAATCAAGGCGCCGTAAAGCGGCAAGGCCACCTGCCCCATCCACGCGTAGTTCAGAAACAGCACCGGCGCCAAAAACCCGCCGACAATGCCCAGTAGGATCTGCGCCCAGACAAATCCGGAAAACGCATCCGAGACAAAGCGCGATAGCCAGGCCCCGACCCCCATTGCTGACAGAAAGATACCAATCACCAACGAGAACTGGCGGACGGAGTCCCCCAGCAGATAACTCGAAAGAGTGGCTGCAATCAGCTCATAGATCAGACCGGCGACAGCCACCAGAAAGGTGGCCAGCAACAACCACGCGGCACGCGCCTCAACCGCGCGGGGCTGGGTCATGACAGGATGACGGCCGCGATGATGATGGACACCGCCACAAATAGCAGCCCGATCAGGATCGCCAACGCGATATTCTGATCTTTTTCAATCTCGTGCACGACCGAGAAGGGCGTCATCCAGTCGATCACCTTCCACACGACCCACATCAGCGTCACGCCCAGAAGGGTGTAAAAGATTGTGCTGATGATCTCTGCAATCTGAATTGCTGCTATATAGTCCATTGATTCCTCACTATTTTATCCGATTTGACCGATAGTACCCGCCGCCACCGCTGCCGACCCGAACCGAAGTGTCCAAGTCACGGCTTTCGGCCCAATACCCATGCCACGAGACATAACCTGTGGCAGCCACGGCCAGGGTCGAAATGACGATGAAAATGATCCTGAAAGCTGTCACTCTAATCCTCATCTACCCAATCAGTTCCCGACCACCGGGCGCGTTGATGAATCCATTTGCGCCCGAACTGGAACAGGAACAGCGCTCCAAAAACCCCGGCCAGCGCAAATGCCCAGAGACCACTGGACAGTCCGGTTTTGACACTGACTTGCAACTGGCTGAACGGCTGCCCGGGCACATGATCTGCGCCCTGTCCGTTCCAAAGCCCCTGCTCTGGCACGTCCAGTGCCAATGTGTAATCACCCGTGCGATCTGGCCGAAACGTCAGGCTCGCAAATTTGCTGCCTTCACGCCATGTGCCGTCCGAGTCGCGACCGGTGTAATATTCGATTGTTCGACCCGCCTGGAACACCGGCTCTCCGTCCGGATCAAGCATCTCGATGTCCAGATAGATCCAACTGTTTTCAACATTGCCCGAAAAGGTAACGTTCGTCAGTTGGCTATTGGCTTCAAGCGGGATTGTGATCTCGGCGGGGAAGTCGCCACGTTTTAGCGCCTGACGCTCTATCGCCCTCTCACCTGATCGTTGAGAGAAGGAGACCGCCATCACAAGACAGAGGATCGTAAACACGAATGATACGACCAGCAAAAATCTATAGTTTGGGCCCTCGATGAAAGGTTGCAGCGGATGCACCCGATGTGGGTTCAGGTTCAATGAAACCCCAAAAGCTGCTTCGGCCTGCTGTTTCGAAACATAGAACAAGCGATAGGTCTCACGCTCGGACCCAGTGGTTGAAAACCCCAGCATCGCCGTATCAGACATCGCTGAAATCGTCGTTGTCTTTTCGCCCAGTGAAGGCGTCCAGGTGAATTCGCCCTCGACATAGGTGACCGCGCTTGTGGTGGTCTCGTAATACACAAAGCGCCCATCCTCGGTCGTCACAGAGGGAGGAGATTCCGCTGTCTCAACCCACCGCTCCGACATCCAGGCCGATCCGCGATAGCGTCTGGAAAACACCAGATGCCCCGCCTCAAGCGTTAGCCAGGCATAGCCGTGAGTTGGCGAATAGAGCTGATGGTCTATCCATTGATAGACCCGTCCGCCCCAGCGTTCGGCATGCTCGATCAGACCGATTATGGTGAACTCAGCACCATACAACGACCCACTCATCCCAATCGAAAGCGGGGTTTCCGGGCGTTTCTGATCCTTGAACTGGCGTAGAGTCCGGTAGTTGTTCTGTGCATCCAGTTCGGCCCCGCAATAGGAACAGATCTGCACGATCACCCTGCCCCCGCCCAGCACATCCAGACCGGCGCCGCAGCAGGTGCAGTTGATCGAAAGAAGACTTGGATCTCGGGTCATGGCTGCCGCTGAACCTTCACGTCAAATGCGTCGTACCACCGACCGTAGAACCAGATCGCATGACCCGGCCAGAATTCGCCGGACAACAGTGCCTCATCCCCGGCGGATGCGTTCACGAACTCATGGCTTTCCCCGACCTTTAGCACCTCATCGAACTGTCCACGCAGGGCGATACATTCGGCATGTTCAACTTCGGTAACCGTGAATGTGGCCGCGTCGAAATCCAGCGTTTCGCCCAGCTTGAACGGAGGCATGAATTTCGGCGTGTCCTTTTCGGTCAAGCGTTTCTGCCGAACGACATCTCCCTCATCGAGCGATATCCAGCAGGTGCGGCCATCACCATCGACACCGCAGAACTCATCCCAGAACCCCCGCCCGTAGGAATAGCGCGCATGACCAAGAATCAATGTCGACGTTCGACCCAGTTGCACTTGATCGCCTATCCCAAACAAAAGCGGTGCATCGTGCATCTCACCCTGCTGGCCCGCCGATTGAACCTGGACATCATTGATCATCAACGTCGTACCGCAGGACGCACAGGTGGCAACCTTTATCCCTTTCAGCGCAATCGGGGTTTGCGCACCGCAGTTTGGACAGTTCAAAGTCTTCATGCTTTCAAGTCGCGCAAAGAAAATGAAAGTTCAAGCCGTTATTGGTTCTGGAGAATACACGTCCGGTGCCGCCTCGCCCTTGTTGCCAGAATTCAAACAGAACCACTTAGGTGGAACTGAACATGCTGGCGGTTCTGTTAGAAGTGCCGTCAGCCCCAGCAATCATCTGAGTTAGTCGTGAAATAGGATTTCAGCTGCGTCTTTGCTTATGGTTGTGCCCTTCCTGCCCGCAACGATATCCGCCAGATCGGCCAGTGCGCCGATGGCTGCGGATTTGCCGGTAAGCCGCGCAAACTGGGCGGCGGCCTCGACCTTTGGGCCCATCGAACCGGCAGCGAAATTGAACTTGGCCATGGCCTTTGGTGAGGCGGCTTTTATGCCACGCTGAGTATCGGTACCCCAGTCCAGATAGGCACAATCAGCATCCGTTGCCGAAATGAACAAATCGGCCCCGACCTCTCGGGCCAGCAGCTCCGAGGCCAGATCCTTGTCGATCACCGCTTCTATCCCCTCCAGATAACCCGGAGAAGTATAGGCCGTGGGAATGCCACCGCCACCGGCACAGATCACCACGGTTTGCCGTTCCAGCAGCCATTTAATCGGCCTGATTTGAAAAATCCGTTTCGGCAGCGGAGAGGCAACAACCCGTCGCCATTTGTCACCATCCGCACGAATTTGCCAGCCCTTGTCGGTGGCCAATCGTTCAGCCTCGGGTTTGTCATATACCGGACCGATGAATTTTGTGGGGTCGTCAAAGGCGGGATCCTTGGCATCGACCTCAATCATGGTCAGCAGCGTGGCCAGAGGCGTCTCGGGCGGCAGACGGTTGCCCAGCTCTTGCTCGATCATATAGCCGATCATGCCCTCGGTTTCCGCCCCAAGCACGTCCAGCGGATAGGCCTCATCCGGTTTATAGGCGTTGCCCTGTAGGGCCAGTAATCCCACCTGAGGGCCATTCCCGTGGGTCACAATCAACTCGTTCCCCTCGGCAATGGTGGCCAGCGCCTGCGCGGCGATGGCCGTGTTTTCACGCTGGTTCTCGGCAGTCAGGGCCTGACCCCGCCGCAGCAGCGCATTGCCCCCAAGGGCGACGACGATGCGCATGACTCAGGCCCCCAGAGTGGCGACCAGAACGGCCTTGATTGTGTGCATTCGGTTTTCGGCCTGTTCGAACTGAATACCGGCGGGGCTTTCGAATACCTCTTCGGTGACCTCCATTTCGGTGATGCCGAATTTCTCGTGGATGTCTTCGCCCACTTTAGTCTCGGTATTGTGAAAGGCGGGCAGGCAATGCATGAATTTGACGTTTGGATTGTTTGCCGCTGCCATTAACGCGCTGTTGACCTGATAGGGGGTCAGCTGCTTGATCCGGCTGTCCCAGACCTCTGGTGCTTCGCCCATCGAGACCCAGACATCGGTGTGGATGAAATCCACGCCATCCACGGCGGCCGCAGGATCATCGGTGATGGTCAGCGTCGCGCCGTAACGCGCGGCGGCTTCTTCTGCCGGACCGCGGAATTCGTCGGACGGCCACAGATCACGTGGGGCGGCGATGCGGACGTCCATCCCCATCATGCAGCCCGCGATCATCAGCGAATGGCCCATATTGGACCGCCCGTCGCCCACATAGGCGTATTTGATGTCATGCAGGGGCTTTTCTCCATATTCCTGCATGGTCAGCAGATCGGCCAGCATCTGGGTCGGGTGGAACTCATCGGTCAGCCCGTTATAGACCGGCACGCCCGCATTGGCGGCCAGAGTTTCCGCCAGTTCCTGCCCAAAGCCGCGATATTCGATGCCGTCGAACATGCGACCCAGCACGCGGGCAGTGTCCTTCATGCTTTCCTTATGCCCGATCTGTGATCCCGAGGGGCCGAGATAGGTGACGCCAGCCCCCTGATCCATCGCGGCCACTTCAAAAGCGCACATGGTCCGGGTCGAGGATTTTTCGAAGATCAGGCAGATGTTCTTACCCTTCAGATGCTGGATTTCAGACCCCGCATATTTTGCGCGTTTCAGATCGCGCGACAGGTCCAGCAAATAACGCAGCTCGCGCTGGTCGAAATCGAGCAGTTTCAGGAAGCTGCGGCCCTTGATGTTAAATGCCATTGGTCAATCTCCTTTTTCAGTAATCGGGTTCAATAATCCACGGGGTCACGCCAGATCGGGCAGGTCATGCAATGCCCGCCGCCTCGTCCACGCCCCAGTTCCGAGCCCGAGATCGTGATCACCTCGACCCCCGCCTTGCGCAGCAGCGTGTTGGTATAGGTGTTGCGGTCATAAGCGACGACCACGCCGGGCTCTAACGCCACCACGTTGTTGCCGTCGTCCCACTGCTCGCGTTCCTGATTGAATGCGTCTCCGCCGGTCTGCACGATGTTCAGAGATTTGATCCCCAGACATTCGGCGGCCACATCGAACAGATGTTTGTCATCGCGCCGGAAGTCGATCGTGTCCTCTTTGTTTCCGGGGCGCAGGCTGATGCACTGGATGTCGTTACAGACATCAACATAGGCAGTCGCGGTCTCGCGGTCGCAATGGCTGAACACTGTATCCAGATGCATAGCCGCGCGGCTGCGGGGCATCTGACAGGCAACAACCCTCTCCGCCGCGCCTTTGGCAAACAGAGCGCGGGCAACCTGACCAACCGCCTGCGGACTGGTACGTTCGCCCATGCCGATCAACACACTGCCATTGCCCCAGGGCATGACATCACCGCCTTCGACCGTGGCCGCGCCGTGATCCTTGTCTGGGTCACCCCACCAGATCTCGAAATCTGCGTCGCGGAACTCGGGGTGGAACTTGTAGATCGCGGTCACCAACAGGGTTTCGGGGCGCCGCGCCGGCCAGTACATCGGGTTGACCGTAACGCCGCCATAGATCCAGCAACTGTTGTCACGAGTGAACTGCGTATTTGGAATCGGTGGGATCACAAAGCCCAATGGCCCCAGATAGCTGCCGAACATACCTGAGGGTTTGAACGGCATATCTTCGACCGCGATGCCTCCGATCAGATATCTGGCCAGATCCTTGGCCGCCATCTCATCCAACCAGCCGCGCAGCTCATTCAGCATACCGACGCCCACCTGATTTTCGGTAATGCGGCGGTCCAGAACCCAATTACGGGCTCCCTTGTCCTTCAGCGTTTCTGCAAGCAGCGTCTGGAATTCTAGAACCTGAACCCCGCGATCCTCCATCTTCATGCGGAAATCGGCATGGTCAGAGCGGGCTTTGTGCACCCAAAGGACATCGTCATAAAGCAACTCTGCCGCATTGCCAGGGGTCAGGCGGGAATGGGCCAGACCCGGTTCGCAGACCATCACCTTTCGAAGTTTCCCAATCTCGGAATGTGCGCCAAATCCAGTCATGATATCTCCTTTGATGTAATCGCGCCGGACTGCCAACGCAGCCAGACATGGATGGGCAACCCAGCCAACAGCAAAAGGACGCCCCAGAAAACGACGTCTTTTCCAGCGCCGAAGATCGCCCAGAATGAATAGACAAAACCGAGACCCGCCAGCACAAAGGCCTGCGGTGGCAGGCGGGTGCGTTCTTTGCGTTTTGCGCGGATCATAATCTCGGCACCTGCGCACAGCAGGTAGGGAACCAGCGTGGATAGGGTGGCCAACAGAATGATGAATTCAAACTGTTCAGCCAGGGATCGGGTATAGTTCATAGCGATCAGAGCGCTGGCGAGCAGGCTTGAGGAGATCAGGCCAAATGTCGGCGTACCAGTCCGTGACACCCGGGCAAAACCGGCCGGGAACAACCCGTCACGCGCCGCGCCCAGTGGCACTTGCCCGGTCAGCAGCACAAATCCGTTGAGCGTGCCGAAGGTCGAAACGCAGGCCCCGACCGCGATGAATACCGCACCGCCAAACCCCCACATCACATGCGCAACATCCGCCAGCGGTGCGTTGCTTCCGGCCAGCGTGCCGGATGGTACTACCCCAAGCGCCACATAGGTCGTGGCGATATAGACCAATGCGGCAACACAGGTTCCGACAATCGTCGCAAGAGGGATCGTTTTGGTAGGGTTCCTGACATCGCCCGCCGGAACCGTTGCGGATTCGAGCCCCACAAATGCCCAAAGCGTCAACGCCGCGCAGGCCGAGATCGCCGATATGTTCGGCATACCGCTGAGGTTAACCGGCCGGAAGTTTTCAGGTTGGACATGAGCCAGGCCCAGCAGGATCAGCACCAGCAGCGGGGACAGCTTCATCACCGTGGTCACCACTTGCACAATCCCGGCCTGCCGAACGCCGCGCAGATTGACCCAGGTGAGCAGCCAAATCGCACCAAGTGAGACCGCCAATCCCGCGAGCGCAGTTTCCCCGATGGCGGGTACCATAAAGCTGAGATAGCCAGCAAAGGCGACGGCAACGGCGGCATTCCCAGACCACAGCGCGATCCAATAGCCCCAAGCAATCAGGAAACCGGCAAAATCACCAAAGCCCTCGCGCGCATAAGCGTATGGCCCGCCGGTATTGGAAGACAATCGCGCCAGCCGTCCAAAGATCAGGGCCAGCACAATCGCGCCACCTGCGGTCAGAACCCATCCCGCCATCGAGATTGGCCCGAACACGGCCAGAGAAGAGGGCAGCAGGAAAATACCGGACCCGATCATATTGCCCACCACCAGCGCGGTGCACATCCAGAACCCAAGGGTTCCTTTGGGTTTAGATCGGGTGTCGGTGGGCATAATGCGACCTCATGCCAACGCGGAAAGGCTGAGCCCGGCCATGATGATGATGATCAGGATCAGTAAAAGCGGCCACATGAACCTGAGCCAGCGTTCATAGGGCACACGCCCCAGGGCAAGCCCGCCCATGACCACCGCAAAGGTGGGGTTAATCAGGTTCACCAAACCGCTGGCTGACTGATAGGCCGTCACGACCAAAGACCGTTCTACGCCGGAAAAGTCTGCTAGCGGCGCCATGATCGGCATGGTCAGAACCGCCAGGCCCGAGGATGACGGGACGAGGAAGGACAACAGCCCCTGCAAGGCGAACATCGCATTGATAAAGGCCACTTTGCCCAAACCATCCACGGCACCTTCTGCCCAATACAAAATGGTATCGGTGATGTTTCCTGCGTCCATGACCACTACGATCCCGCGCGCGATCCCGATCACCAGCGCAACCCCCAGCAAATCCCGGGCACCGTCAACGAAGGTCGAGGTGAATTCCTCTTCCCCGATCCGTGCGATCAATCCCACGATTATCGAGGACACAATGAACAGGCCGGACATCTCGGCCATCCACCAGCCTCCTGCCGCGACACCCCAGATCATCACGCCAAAGCTGGCCGCAAAGATCAAAAGGATCAGCCCATGCATACTCGTAAAGGTCGGAGCTTCACCGCCCGTGCGGCCACCTTTGAGGAAATGCGCCTCATTGCTTTCGCGCTTGTCGGCAACGATGGACAGATCCGGATCGGCTTTGACCTTGGCTGCATATCGCATGACAAAGACCACACAGGCCAACCAGCATGCCAGCAACAGCGCAAAGCGCAGCATTATGCCATTGGTGAAGGGCACCCCCGCCGCATCCGAGGCGATGACTGTGGCAAACGGGTTAATCGTCGATCCCAGCGTGCCAACCCCCGCCCCCAGCATGATGATGGCCACACCCACTACCGCGTCATAGCGCGCGGCAATCATCACTGGGATAATCAGCGCGTAAAAAGCCAGTGACTCTTCGGCCATGCCATAGATTGTGCCCCCCGCAGCAAAGAAGGCCATCAAGATGGGGATCATCCATTTCTCGCGCCCCTTCAGACGCACCATTGCGCGCGCAATCCCGGCGTCAATCGCCCCGGTTCGCGTTACAACTCCCAAAAAACCGCCAATCACCAGCACAAAAAGTGCAACATCAATCGCCCGCGCTTCATAACTGACAGGGTCATAGAACCCCCCGATAGGGGCCAGTACGACATCATAGAACCCCTGCGGATTGGGCTCGACAACCTGATAGCTGCCCGGTACCGGAACATCGCGTCCCAGGGCTTCGTTAGCGACGCGGTCATATTGGCCAGCGGGAACAAACCAGGTTGCAATGGCGACCAGTGCTATCAACGCAAACAGAATTGTATATGCAGTTGGAAACTTGAGCTTCATGTCATCAAACTCCTAAAAGAGCTGAGATTGGGTTTCGAAACTTCCGGTCTCTTCATACAGTCTCAATATGAGATTTCTAAGGATGAATGACCCCGAGGCGACCTGAACGGTTCTACATGAACGCCATTCGCTGGCGCTGCGCATTGACCTGCATCAATAGAATTCAGGCTGACGCCGGATTCAGGTTCGTCAGTTTTTGCTTTCCTACAGATCGTAAGTTGCTCATCTGAGTGCAGCGGTTAGCACCTTGCGATCCATCGCCCCAGTCTGGCAGAAACCCGCTTGAGACTGTGGTGATCATGTTGACATATCAGCCCATTTCCCTGAACCGGTAAGTCGCACATTTGCATTAGGCTTACCAAAGGCTAATGTGCAAGAAATTAAGGCGCAAATGCCCGTATCGAACAGTAACCCAAGGCTAACAACGTGAGCTCTGAAATTCCCAGGTCCCTGCCTGCCAGACATGAGTTGCGCAAGGTGCGCAACAAGGGGCTGTCATTTCTGGCACTGGCCTTCCTGTTCAGCATCTTTGTCAACCTGCTGATGCTGACGGGGCCTTTATTCATGCTGCAGGTTTATGACCGGGTCCTTGCCTCTCGGGCGGTTGAAACCCTCACGGCGCTGTTTCTGATTGTCGCTCTATTATATAGCCTTATGGCCATGCTGGATTTTGCGCGAGGACGTATCGTTGCGCGGTTCGGAGCGAGGTTCCAGTCGCAACTGGACGAGCGGGTGTTCGAGGCAACGCTGCGAAAATCTCTTGTTCCGCAGGCCCGTGCAGCCCCAGCCACTGCCTTGCGCGACCTTGAGGCAATCCAGAACCTGTGTTCCTCACCTGTTTTGCTGGCCGTAATGGATATCCCCTGGACACCGGTTTTTCTGGCAGCAATCTTCCTATTCCACCCGATGCTTGGATGGCTTGCGGTTGCGGGTGGCGCGATCCTGATTGTCATCGCTCTGCTTAATCAGGCGCTCACTCATAGAAAGGTTGCCGCTGCACAGCAGGCCTCGGCGCGGGCAGGCTCATTCTCGGAACATGCCAGACAAGCCGCAGAAGTTGTCCGCTCGCAAGGAATGCAGCACGACATCTCGCAACGCTGGCTGACCCAGAGGACCGATGCGCTGAGACAGACCATCTCGGCCAGCGATTGGACCGGAAGCTTTACCTCATTAACCAAGTCGATGCGGCTGTTCTTGCAATCTGCCATGCTGGCATTGGGAGCTTTGCTGGTTTTAAGAAACGAACTGTCCCCTGGGGCAATGATTGCAGGGTCCATCCTGCTTGGGCGCGCATTGGCCCCGGTCGAGCAGGCGGTGGGCCAATGGGCATTGGTGGAGCGTGCGCGATCTGCGTGGATTTCACTGAACCGATTCCTGGACACCACCCCGCCCGAGCCGGACCGGACCAAATTGCCTGTACCAGATGCGCGCCTGATCGCCAAAGGACTGACCGTTGTACCACCCGGCGCCGATTTACCGACACTCAGGAACGTTTCACTGAAACTAGAACCGGGCAAAGCTTTGGGCGTGATCGGCAAAAGCGGGTCAGGAAAATCCACGCTTGCCAAGGCCCTGTTAGGATTGTGGAAACCGGCCGTTGGCGAAATCAGGCTTGGAGGCGCTACACTGGATCAATACGGGACTGATGATTTGGGCCAACACATCGGCTATCTGCCGCAGGAAGTCACTTTGTTCAACGGAACAGTGACCGAAAACATCGCCCGGATGTCCCAAAACCCGGATTCGGAAGCGGTCATCGCTGCAGCCAAGAAAGCCAAGGCTCATGACCTGATCCTGACATTGGAAAAGGGGTACGACACGTTTCTGGAAGGCAATGACAGTCAACTGTCGGGTGGCCAAAAGCAACGTATTGCTCTGGCGCGCGCTTTGTATGGAGATCCTGTCCTGCTGATCCTGGACGAGCCGAACTCGGCTCTGGATGCTGATGGCACTGAGGCATTGAACACCGCTATCCGAGAACTGAAGGCCGCGGGCAAATCAGCCATCATCATGACGCACCGACCACAGGCCATTTCGGAATGCGACGATCTTGCTGTTGTTGAAAATGGCCAGGTCGTGAAATCCGGCAGCCGCGATGAGGTGCTAAGCGCCATGGTTCAGAACGCAAATGCGATCAAAAAAGGTCTGGCACGGGTGGGTGAGTAATGCAAAAGCCCAATCATAATGAAACGCGCCCTGTTTGGCGCATTACATTTCCTGCTCTGGTCGGGTTTCTCGCACTGGCTATTTTAATCGGCGGGTTGGGCTTTTGGGCGGTGCAGACCAGGCTGGCAGGCGCCATTGTATCGCAGGGCGTCATCGAAGTTCAAAGCAACCGCCAGGTAGTCGAGCATCCAGACGGTGGCGTGGTCGGCGAGATTTTTGTGCGCGACGGTGATTCCGTCACCGGCGGCGACATTCTGTTACGTCTGGATGACACGTTTCTGACCTCGGAAAAGACCATCGTTGAGGCGCAGCTGTTTGAATTACTCGTCCGAAAGGCGCGGCTTCAGGCCGAACGCGATGGCACTGATCTGACTGTTTTGACATCCGCGCTGAACGACGTACAGAAACAAGAAGACATTGACCCTGAGCTGATCGCCGGCCAGCAACGCCTGTTCGAGGCACGTCTGAATACCCTAAATCAGCAGACTCAGCAGTTGAGCAAGCAACGCATTCAGATAGAAAGCGAGATCGAGGGCACCTTGGCGCAACTGGTCTCGCTGCGCCGTCAGGTCGATCTGATACAGGAGGAGCTGCAGGACCAGCAAAGCCTGCTTCAACGCGGCCTGACACAAGCCAGTCGGGTATCCGCCTTGCAACGCGAAGAAGCCAGCCTGACAGGTGAAATAGGCAGGCTCGAAGCGGCTGCCGCGCGGCTCAAAGGCCAAATCGCGGCAACCGAGATCAAGATTGTAGAACTGCAGGCGACACGCCGCGAAGAAGCAATCACCGCCTTACGCGATGCGCAATCGAAAATCGCCGAACTGTCTGAACGCAGGCTCTCGCTGGCTGTTCGTCTATCGCGGCTGGATATTAGGGCGCCGGTTTCCGGTACTGTCTATGGAAGCCAGGTGTTTGCACTGCATTCGGTTGTACAGCCGGCAGAACCGATGATGTATGTCGTACCACAGGAAATTCCTCTGCTGATCGCCGCTCGCGTAGATGCGATTCATGTGGACCAAGTATATATTGGGCAGCCCGCCCTCCTGCGATTTCCCGCCTTCAACCAACGCGAAACCCCCGAAATCGAAGGGCATGTTGTCACGATTTCTGCCGATACGTTCACTGATGAGAACACCGGACACACATTTTATCGCGCTGAAATGTTACCTGATGCCAACCAGATCGAGCGCCTGAACGGGCAACGTCTTGTACCCGGCATGCCAGTCGAAGCGATGATCAAGACGGACGAGCGATCCCCGTTTTCATATCTGATAAAACCGATGGCCGATTACTTTAACAGGGCCTTCCGGGAATAGATTCCGTCGTCTTTAAACCGCTTCGAGATTGCCCAACAGGATCGAAGTCATGTCAGTCGTGATCACTCCGTCTACCGCGACGACATCGACACCGGTTTCGTAGGTCACGTTTGAACTTGTGATCCCCGACAAATCAGCGTCTGCGTCCAGAAACACCCACTCTGCCTCATGCGCTGTGGGCAATCCGACGGCGATCTGCAAGATAGCCAGCGCATCCAGAGCGTTGATGAGGCCATCTTGATTGATATCGGCTGCAATTAGGTTTTCCGGTGCTGCCTGCCCCCATGTCGGGTCCAGTCCCACAGAAAGCCGCAAGACCTGCAATGCGTCCAAGGCCGTGATCTCGCCGGTCCCAGCCGAATAGGACTTTATGATATCCAGTTCACCGATAAATGTGCCCGAAGGCAGATCCAGATCGAACCTCCCTTCATCGTCGGCTTGGACACTAACCGTGCCGCCTCCGTCCGGGGTGAAACGTATTTCAGCGTTTGACAGACCGGGATTTGCAGCTTGTGAATCAATGGTAATATTCCCTTGAATGCCTGCCGAACTGTCCGGGTCGAGCCCGCCCAAACCGTTCAAATCCACCGGAATATGGTCTGGCCCGCCAAATCCGGCGCCAAAGACATCTGAACTGGTCAGCGGAGCACCTGACGCCGAAAACACCTGAACCACATTATCCAGATACCCGATCTGCGCACCTTGCGCGGTGGACGTAAAAGTGAGCTGTCCAGGTGAGCGCAGGAATGGATAGTCAAACAGATCCAGCCTGTCCGATCCGACTTCAAAATCGGTAATCGTTGTCATCGCGCTTCCGGTCTGCATCACAAAGATATCAGACCCGGAACCGCCGGTCATCGTAGTGGCCCCAATCCCCGCTATCAGGATGTCATCGCCGCCGCCGCCAAGTAGAGAGGCATCAAGGATGCTGCCACTGAGCATATCGTTCTGCGCGGTTCCAGTGACTGTCCCATAACCGTCCGCTACTATACCCGGGTCAGCGACCGAAAAAGTAAGCTGCGTCAACCCGGCCTCTTCTTGTGAGGCGGCAAAGATCTGAATGTCGTCCCCGACATGGGCCACGCTGAGCGATTCGACATTTTGCAGCCCGGTGCTCAACGTATCGGCAAAACTGTCCAGATAGACCAGTTGACCATCCGGTGTCAGGGTAAACAGTGTCACCCCATCATCGCCTCCCCCGGCCACGACAAACACCTGACCATTCACTTCGACCACGGCCAGGTCCTGAGCCGATTCAAAGCGGGTATTCAGTGTATCCAGGACATGATCGGTGGGTATCAACCGGCCATCACCAGACAGCTCCATGACGCTGATCGTGTTGCTTTCGCTGCCAGCAACGATGACCCAGGAATGGCCATGCGCCTGCACAATTTCGACGGCCGTTGGGGCGCCAATGCCCAAGGTCGAGACCCCATCGCCGGAATCTGCGAGGCTCAAGGTTCCCGCGCTGCTGTCCACCAAATAGGTCGTTATCGAATTGCTGGTGGCGTCGGTTGCAACGACAAAATGATCCGACCCGGACTGAGCGGTCTGGATCGAGTCGGCCTGACCTGCAACGGCCCCCGCAAAGGTCAGTGAGCCGTCTGAGCCGACCGTATAGGTCGAAATCAACCCGCTGCCCTCTTGCGCCACGGCCAGAATGTCGACCGATCCAAAGGAAACCTGCACTAAGGCCGAATAGCCACCCCCACCGTTCAGGGTCCCGGTTTCCTGTAATTCTCCGATAGATCCGTCTGGAAGGATTTCGTAGCTGACAAGGCCGGTTGCGGACCTGACATCCAGAACGATCTGATCGCCCCCCAACAGAGAAACCATTACCCCGGAACGTCCAACTGTGCCCGAGATTGTACCACTGAAATATTCTATGTCTTGCTGCTGGGGAACCGCGCCTTCGACGAGGTGCCATACAACAATGCCCCCTCCCTGTCCGGTCAGGCTGTACAGATACGTTTCCCCGTTAAACGTTTCTAAAGCCGTATCGCCGATACCTGAATCGAGCGCTGCGCTCCCTGTTGCAACTACTCCGCCGAACTGAAGCATCATACCAAATCACCCCACGCCAAAACCTGGCTCTTGAACAGGATGATCTGATGCCCGGTCCAATACCAAAGCGGGATTGTGGTGAAAACGAGGAGTTCGGTTTCAGTTTAACACAATTTTTTCTGGTCCGACCGCATGAACATCCGATGGGCAACACACATGAACAAAACGTCGCTGCCCATGATTTCAGCGCGGAAACAGCATGTGAGGGCAAGATGACCAAAACACCTGATATGACACGCAATCCTGCAAGTACCCGGCCCGATGCGGGTCAGCGGCAACAGATACGCAAGTGGATCGGCAACAAAATGCGTCGCTGGGTCGGGCGCGGTATCGCAGGCAGTCTAAGTTCGGCCTTGCTTGCCCTTCCTGCGTTGGCACAGGCCACGACCGAAGAACTGGACACCTTCCAATTCGCTGATGCGATTCCCGGCGTTAACAGCGCAAAGCTGCTGGCAAATGGCGATGTTCTCCTCAAATTGGAAGATGGGCGCACGATTTTGGTCTCGGCAGAGAATGTTCATATCCTGGATGGCGGCTCCATCATGATTGCCGAAGATGCGGCGGCGGAAATCGCGCAATTCGCACTGGCCGCCGAAGCCGGGGGAGCCGCAGCAGCCGCTGGCGGCGTTAGCGGCGCCGGTGCTGTTTTGGGGGGCCTTGGTCTGGCGGGTGCAGCCGCAGCAGGGGGAGGTGGTGGCGGCGGCGGTGGAGATGACGAGGCTCCGGCGCCCGCTCCAAATTTCCAGAGCCTGAACCTTGCTGGTCTGCAAGCGAACGCATTGAACAGCGCCAGCGCAAACCTGATGGCACCGACCGGAACCACAACGGTCGAGGTGACAATCGGGTCACTGACCAAGACGGCAACGCCCAATCCAGATGGCAGCTGGAGTATTTCCCTTACGGCGGTTGAGGCGGCTAGCCTTCCTCAAGGTGTGACAACAGTCACCGTTCGCAACCTGGATGGAGCGGGTGAGGAAGTATCGGTCGAAACGGTAAGATTCGATGTGGACACTCTTCCACCGACGGTCAGCATTACGGGCTTTTCGGACGGGGCCATTCTGAATGCCGCCGAGCAAGCGACCGATCTTACAATCTCGGGCACTTCTGACGCCGAGAGAGGTCAAACAGTAACGGTATCTGTAAACGGGCAGACTTATACTGGGACAGTGAATGGCGGCGGCCACTGGAGTGTTACCGTGCCGGCCACAGACCTGGCCGCCCTGCCTGACGGGGTGACCGTTTCAGTGACTGCCGATGTCGACGACCGCGCGGGTAATCCGGCGGTACAGACAAGCGCAAGCTTTGACACAGACTTTAGCGCTCCAACGATCACGCTTGATCCGGTCTCTGGCGGCTCGATCGGCCTGGGGGACATTAGCTCTGATCTGGTTGTGTCCGGGTCAACGTCCGCCACAGACGGTCAGACGGTCACTGTGACGTTCGATGGCCAAGCATATACCGGCACCGTGTCAGGCGGTACTTGGAGTGTCACCATACCCAGCGGCGACCTCAGCTCGCTTTCCACCGGAATTCCGGCCACGGTAAGTGTTGTCGTAGATGATGTGGCAGGAAACCCATCGGTACCGGTCACCGCCTCGGTTCCGGTCGATCTGACGGGACCCTCGGTGAATATCGCGCCATTGTCAGTTGGCGCGGTCATCAACGCTGCCGAAACCGCCTCCGACCTGACCATCAGTGGCACAACAGGAAATGTTCAGGACGGCCAGGTGGTGACAGTCACCCTGGATGGACAAACCTACACCGGTTCAGTCAGCGGCGGCAGTTGGAGCGTCACCGTCCCTGCAAGCGATCTTGCATCGCTGGCAGATGGGGGCGATTTCACGATCACGGCGGATGTGCTTGACACAGACGGCCTATCTGCACCGCAGGCAAGTGTCCCGCTTTCGAAAAATGCCACCGCGCCGACTGTAAGCATCGACAACTTTTCCGACGGCGCTGTCATGAATGCAGCCGAACAGGGCACTGATCTGACAATCTCTGGAACAACGAACGCTGAGGATGGTCAAACCGTAACCGTTTCCATGAATGGGCAGGACTACACCGCAACCGCCTCTGGCGGTACCTGGTCGGCGACCGTCCCGGCGATAGATCTTGCTGCCCTGTCCGATGCAGCAACCGTCAATGTTACCGCAGATGTCTCGGACGCGGCTGGAAACCCTGCCCTGCAGGCCAGCGGCAGTTTCACAACGGATTTCACAGCACCGGCGGTCTCTATCACCGGGTTGTCGGATGGGGCTGTCATGAACGCCGCGGAACAAGGAACCGACCTTACAGTGTCCGGAACCTCTGATACGGCAGATGGCACGGTTGTGACCGTAGAAATCGTTCGGCAGGACGGCACAGTTGACGTCACCGGCACGGCGACCGTAACGGGCGGGTCCTGGATCTATACCGCCTCAGCCGCGGATTTGGCCGGACTTCAGGATAGCGAAACCTACGATGTCGAGGCATCTGCTTCGGATGCGGCTGGGAACACAACAGCGACATCAACCAGTTTTGACACAGACTATACAGCACCAGCGGTCACCATCGACCCTCTTTCGGTCGGGTCAGAGCTGGATGTATCCGAAAAAGATAGTGACCTGACGATCACCGGGACTACGGATGCCGCCGATGGGGAAACGGTTACAGTCACACTGAACGGGCAGTCCTATACAGGCACCGCCTCAAGTGGCACCTGGTCAGCAATCGTTCCGTCCGGTGACTTGGGAGCGTTGACAGACAGCACAACCTTCCAGGTTTCAGCGACGGTTACGGATTCCGCCGGCAACATCTCTACCGCCGCCGCCACCCCGTTAGCCACGGATTTCCGGCCTGTCCTGACAATCAATGACACCGGAACAAACGGTGCCGTTTCATTGAATGACGCCCAAAATTCAGGAGTCGTTGTCTCTGGCACGTCAATAGGCCTTGCCGCAGGCGAGGCTGTAGATGTGACGTTGAATTCCATGTCAGTCGGAACCGCTACGGTCGGTGCCGACGGAACCTGGACACTGTTGGTAAGTGTTGCGACCTTTGCATCAGTCGAGGCGGGGGATGATCTGGACTTTGGCGCAGAGGTTTCTGTGGCAGGTGGCCCTGATCCTTTGCCAGTTACGGATGAAAACACGGCCCATGAACCTGCAGCCTATGTGATCACTGAAGCCGGACAAAGTGGATCAACAGTCACATTTGAAATCTACGCAGACCCTGATACGGATCTGTCCAGCGGTCTGGCGATCACAGCCGAACTGGGTTTCGATCCCTCAGTGGTGACGTTTGACACCGGATCAGATGTCGAGAATGGGGCATTCGATTTGTTCCTGACGAACCCGGTGAGTGGATCAGCCGTCAGTTTTGCTGGCGCGGCGACCACCTATTCCGACCTGTCCCAACCCATCGTCACATTCACGATGACAGTTCTAGATGCCTCTGAACCGATTGTTCTGACGTTGACGACTCCGGATGGTGGTCCATCGGTGCTGCAGATCGGGACGTCAGGCGACGACACATTGATTGCAACCAACATCGACAACGTCATTCGTGGCCAGGACGGCGATGACACAGTGGATGTCTCAGGTGCTGGTCGGGACATTGTCGTGTTCGAGCCGGACCCAACAGCAAATGGCGTTGATACGATCACTGGCTTCACGACTGGACCCGCGACTGACACCGCTGATGCGATCATGTTCAGTGGATTGGATGTCGACAGCCTGCGCGGCGACGGAACAGGTGTGGAAACGCTTTCAGTAGGGGATGCACTAGGCGCGGACACCGGAGTGGTTGGTTTGATGACAGAGCTGAGCGATCTGACTGCTCAAACCATCGAGACCGCGGTCGAAAGCCTTACCGGCGCCGAAGCAGGTGACGAGATCTATGTCCTGGCTACGGATGGAACTGACAGTGTGCTAGTCAAGGTCGACTATTCCGCATCCGATGCGGCGACAGTCGAAACGGTGGCCCATTTCACCGGATTGGATGACCTCAGCGGGCTTACTGCTGACAATATTCTGCATACCGATCCAACCGGGGCCAGTGCCTGACACTCGACTACACTGCCACCCTGCACGGGTGGCAGTATTCTCGATATTCAAGAGGTTGCCATGGCACAGAATGGCCTAGTTCCAATCAATTTCAACCGTCACAGTCATCAGTATTGGAAGCGTTTCACATCTTATGACTTTGCAGCTGAACGCACCGAGAGCGTGATCGTGGAAGAAGAGGTGCTCCAGATTGCAGCCACTTTTCCGATTGTGTTTCGCAGGACCGGCCCAGAAATTGAACCGATTGCTGTATATTCACTTCTTGCTGGTGAACCCTCGCCATTTGTTTCAACAGAAGGGCGTTGGCTGGCCAGCTATATTCCGTCCGAACTGCGCAGCCACCCCTTTTCGTGCCGCCGAATGGATAACGGCAGCACCTTTCAGCTGGTGGTAGATGAAGGTTCAGGCCTGTTGACCGAAGAGTGCTCTGACAATCCCTTTTTTTCAACTCCGGATACGCTCGGCACTGAATTGAAAGAAGTTCAAAACTTCTTGAAAGCGTGCGCAACCTCTCAGATTAGAACAACCGAAATTTGCAAGATGATAGACGCATTTGGGCTGTTTGAGCCCCTGAGCGGCAATTTGGAATTAGGCTCTGCACATAACTGGTTGCAAATCAACTCTGCACGCCTGGAACAGCTATCGGCAAAACGCAAATTTGAACTGGTCGAAACAAAAGGCTTACGCCTGATCTATGGCCATCAGGCTTCATTATCCAATCTCAGATGGCTTTTTCAGGCGCAAAAGCAGATTTCCCAGGCCGGTGCATCTGTAAAATACACCGAAAATTCAGAACTTACCGGTTTCATGAATGCATTCGCCCAAGCCCAAACCGATGACGTAATCTGGCCCTAATGAAGTGTGAATGACAAATGCCCACATGCGGTCGCTTTTTGAGTTTTCTGATTTCTGCTCTCTCTTTCAACATAGTATCGGCCTGTACCCAACCACCTGACATTGCCGGTGTCGAGGCTTCTTTTTCAACCGGGGCCGTGGGTTTCCGCACACATGAACCATCTCAGAAACTGACCACCAGTTCCTTTGGCAAGCGCGTACGGCACGCTGTCGAGACCAGCCCCAACCTCGCGCGATCTATGTCCGCGCTGGATGTGGCGGTAGCCAATCACGACGCGGCAAAAGGGGCCTTTCTTCCGCAGGTTTCACTTGGAATCAACGCCAGATCCGAGCGGGTAGACTCGGACACAGCCGACGTGACCCCTTATCTGCGGATCTCACAGCTCGTTTATGACGGGGGGGCCGCATCCGGTGATTTGACTGCTGCAAAAGCACGGGTTTTTGAAAGTCGCGGCGGCCAGTTATCAACAGCCTCGGCAACCGCTCTGGCTGCGATTGAGGTCTATATAGTGGTCTTGGATTTACGGAAAATCCTGGATATTTCGGTGAAAAATGTGGAAGTCCACCAACAGCTCGTTCAACAAATTTCCGAGAGGGCTGCATTAGGCGCTGGTTCGAACGCCGATGTATTGACAGCGCGGTCGCGGATGGCCGATGCACGGACGCGACTGGCGGATGCAAAAGCCAGAGTGGACCTCGCCGATGCCCGTTTTCGTGAAGTTTTTGGCAGCCCATCAGGTGATCTGCAACCCCCAGTCAAAGCGCCGACGATCTCACAATCGGATCATAGTATCGTAACGGGAAGCCTGCAGATTCGACGTTCGGAAGCGGCCCTGCTTGCCGCCAAGGCAGAACGTGCTGCCGCTTTGGCACGCCGTCAACCCGGCGTGAATGTTTCGGCATTTGCGGATCGCGATGATAGCAATGACGCAAATTTCGGGGTCGACCTATCCTTCAATTATGAGCTGGACTCTACTGGACAGCGCCGTGCCGCCATCACCGCGGCTGAAGCCAAAGTTCGCGAAGCGGAATTCGTTCATCAATCCCTAACGCGAGAAATACAAAGAGAGCTGGACACAATTCGCGCTGACCAAATTGCTGGAGCACAACGGCTTAGAGAGGCGCGAATAGCTGCGCAGGCGAATGCTGACAGTGTTGCAGCGGCGCGCGCGCAATTCACAATCGGACGACGCAGTCTGATCGAAATCCTAGACGCACAGCGCGACTATGTGAATGCGCAGGAGAGACTTATCCTAGCCGAACAGAACTATTTCCTGACAGATTACGCAATCCTTAGTTTGACTGGTGACATCCTGGATCTCCTTGGCATTTCAATCAGTTCCGTTGAGGGTTCTCAATGAAACAATTGACACCTGCCTTCGCAACGCCCGAGTTATCGTGCTTTGAAAAATGCCTGATGCACGCTGCGGCCCATCTTGACTGTCCAATCACGTTTGCCGGGATCCTCGCGGCCCAAACAGGCTCGAACGGAGAGCTTACAATCCGCGATTCATTGGAACTGGCACGGCGTGTTGGGGTCCAGGCGGGATACGGAAGAAGGGCTTTGTCAGCTTTTGACAACACTTTGGTTCCTGCGTTGTTGATTCTTGAAGGGGGAAGATCCGTTGTGTTTCATGGCCGAACCTCAAATGGTCGGGTTCTGATCTATGATCCGGAGGTTGGCACGGAAATAGGTCAAATTCAGCAAACCGATCTATCAGAAGTCTATACAGGGTTTGCGATCCTGCTGCGGCGCAATCACCGTGAGGATTTAGCCACGGGGCCCAGTTCTGCTTCGGGCCACTGGTTTTGGTCTGCTATGGCGGAAAATCGTTGGTCTTACACTCAGGTTGCGCTTGCGGCGGCGTTGGCAAATCTGCTTGGTCTATCTACCTCGGTTTTTATCATGGTCGTCTATGACCGTGTTTTGCCAAACGAAGCCACAGAATCTCTGATTGCTTTGACAGCAGGTGTTGGGATCGCGCTGCTTTTTGATTTCGTGCTCAAACTCCTGCGGGCAGGATTCATAGATCGGGCTGGCCAGAAAGCAGATATTTCGATGGGCCGTAGAGTCTTTGACCAGGTCCTCAACATTCGCATGAAGGCGCGCACAGGTTCGACAGGGGCCATGGCCAGCACCATTCGTGAATTTGAAACACTCCGTGAGTTTTTCACATCCGCCACCTTGGTGGCAGTCGTAGATCTACCCTTCATAGCATTGTTTGTCTTTGTCATTTACTTGGTCGGTGGCCCACTTGCACTTGTTCCAGCTCTGGCTGTGCCTGTCGTTTTGCTAGCAGGCATCATCGTGCAACCTATACTTTCTCGTCTTGCCGAGAAAAGCTTCATCGATGGTCAATCCAAGCAATCGGTTCTGGTCGAAACTGTATCCGGGTTGGAGACCATAAAAACGACAGCGGCGGCCCGGCCAATGAGGTCGCGGTGGGAGGCTGCCATACAGCTTCAGTCATCACATGGCGCGCGCAGCAGGGCAGTGACTCAATTTGCCTTGAATCTGACCGGATTTACCCAACAGGCCGCCCAGGTCCTTATCGTTTTCTACGGTGTTTTTCTTGTGATGGATGGTCAGGCAAGCATGGGCGCGCTTGTTGCTTCGGTCATGTTGACCGGGCGGGCTCTTGCGCCACTTGGGCAACTGGCACAGACCCTGACACGGGTTAATCAGGCCCGAAATGCCTATCAAAACCTTAATGCCTTAATGCAGGCCGACAGTGAACGCCCCGAAGGGCGGAGCTGGATCAGTCGCGATCGCTTTGAAGGGAGATTAACCTTCGAAAATATCCAGTTTGCTTATCCCGAAAAACACGACAACGTCTTGTCCGGTGTTTCATTCACCATCTCGCCCGGAGAGAAGGTTGCAATCCTTGGTCCGATCGGCTCGGGGAAAAGCACGGTCGCGCGGCTAATGCTTGGCTTGTACGATCCAGACGCCGGGTCCGTTCAATTGGATGGGGTCGATATCAGACAAATTGATCCAGGTGATTTGCGGCGCAATATCGGCTCTGTTCTGCAAGATATTTGGCTGTTTTCCGGGTCAATCCGCGACAATATCAAAAGCGGCGCAATCAGGCCAAGGGATGAGGACCTGATTTGGGCGGGGCAAGTCGCTGGGGTCGAGGATTTTGTCTCTCGCCATCCCGGAGGCTATGACCAAAATCTGGCAGAGCGCGGTGAGGGATTGTCAGGGGGACAACGGCAGGCCATCGCCTTGGCCAGAGCCTTGATTGGTAAACCTCCGGTTCTTCTTCTGGACGAGCCAACAAGTGCCATGGACGTCAAAACCGAAGCTGAGGTCATACAGCGGCTCAAAAAGGCGACCCCCGACACAACTATGCTGATCGTAACCCATCGAACCAGCCTATTGGAACTTGTCGATAGGGTTATCGTCATAGAGGGCGGCAAAGTACGGGTAGATGGACCAAAAAGCATACTGTCACAGCATTCCGGAAAGCAACGGAGGCATCTGAATGTCGCAGCATCATGACCTAGCCTCGCTTGCGCGGGAAATGCGAGGCGGGTCACCGGTCAGGAGTTCATTGCTTCTCTTGGTAATCCTGACTTTCCTGGCGACAGCAGCGTTTTGGGCCCATTTCACTGAACTTGATGATGTCACCCGTGTAGAAGGCCGCATCGTGCCGTCGGCGGATGTTCAGATGATTGAAGCTACGGAGTCCGGCATTCTGCAGTCATTGAATGTCCGAGAAGGCGAGGTTGTTGAAAAGGGGAAGTTGCTGATGGAGTTCGATACCACCCAAATCGACAGCAAGCTCAGCCAAGAGGAACAGCGTGCATATGGCTTGAGAGCCCGATCTCAGCGCCTGCAAGCAGAGATAGACGAGACCGAGCTGACATTTGATACGATCCTGGTCCAAGGTGCGCCGACTGTTGTTCAGTCTGAGACAGCTCTGTTTCAAGGCCGGCGATCAGAGTTGCAGGCAGAAATCTCAATTCTGATGAGCCAACGGGAACAACGGTTAAGAGAATACGAAGAAGGGCTTGTCGATACGGTGACCGCGTCCGAGACTTTGAAAGTTCTGGCCGAGGAACGGGCAATCATTACCCCCCTAGTAGAACAGCAGATGGAACCCGCCACGACACTATTGTCATTGCGACGCAGCGAGGCTGAGTGGCAAGGCCGCCGGACCAGGGCTGAAGCCGCTACCAACCGTCTGAAGACAGGATTGGAGGAAATTGATGATCGGGTTCGGGCGACACAAAGCAGGTTTCGAAGTGCGGCTTTGACCGAACTTGCATTGGCAACTGCGGAACTGGCTACTCTGGAACCATCACTGCCAGCCTTACGAAACAGAGCGGAACAGGCACAAATCAGGTCGCCGGTACGCGGCATCGTAAATCGCATTCACCGCACGACCATAGGCGGTATGGCACGGAGCGGTGAGGAACTGATCGAAATTGTACCGCTGGATGAGTCTTTGTTGGTCGAAGCCTATGTCCGCCCCGAAGACATCGCATTTCTGCACCCTGAACAGTTGGTTCGGATCAAGATTACTGCCTATGATTTTGCTCGATACGGGGCCTTGGACGGGCAAATTATCCGTATCGGGGCTGATACCGTGACGCGATCTGAGCGGGACGATGAAGAAGTTTTTGTCGTGGAAATCCGGACCAACCACTCGATGTTGGATGGGAACGGAGTAGCGGTTGAAATTATTCCCGGCATGATTGCCGAGGTGGATATTCTTGCGGGCAAGAAAACCGTTTTGGACTACCTGCTGCAGCCGATTGTCAAAGTCAAAGATCAGGCTCTTCGTGAGTAGTAATTGACCGGGCCAACGCCCATTACTTCTCGATGCCGTTCAGAATCTATGTGGGGCCCCGCCCATTCGGACTGAGCTTAGGATCCCGGAAGCTTGAATTGCTGGTCAAACAGTTGGCGGAACGTCCCGTTATGTTCGATTAGCGCATCAAGGTTGCCTTGTTCGATAACTTCACCGTCTTGAACAACCATAATGGTATCTGCCTGAAGCACAGTTGAAAGCCGGTGTGCGATTACAATGGTTGTTACATTCTCGGTCAACTTGTCCAGCGCAGCCTTAACAAGCGCCTCAGATTCCGCATCCAAAGCACTGGTGGCTTCATCCAAAAGCAAAATCTCGGCATTGCGTAGAATTGCCCGCGCGATCGCCAAACGCTGTTTTTGACCTCCAGAAAGAAACGCGCCGTTTTCGCCTACCTGCGTATCGTACCCATTTGGCAGTTGTGAGATGAACACATCAGCATGGGCAGCCTTTGCGGCCTCAATCACCTCTTCATCGGTGGCACCAGGTCGCGCAAAACGAAGGTTCTCCATCACGGTTGTCGAGAACAGGAACGTGTCTTGGCCTACATAGGAGATCTTCCGGCGCAAAGAGGCAAAACTTACATCGACAAGGTTTTGGCCATCGATTTCGACCTTGCCCTGATCGGGATCATAAAACCGCATGATCAACCCAAAAATCGTGGACTTGCCACCACCGGACTGACCCACCAGAGCTGTCGTCTTGCCTGCCTCGAAGGTCAGGTTCATATCTCGGATTACTTTTTGCTCACCCTGATAGCCGAACGTCACGTTGTTTAGACGGATTTCACCCGGGCCGGATTTCAGCTTTTCAGGGTTCACGCTTTCGACCATCGGGTCTTCCTGATCGAGCAGCTCGAACATCATCCCCACTGGTACCAGGGCCGTTTCAATCACGACCCGCATTTTTGACAGGCGTTTGGCGGGTTCATAAGCCATCAGAAGCGCTGTGATAAATGACATCAGTTGGCCTGCCGAAGTCGGCTCGCTGCCGGTAATATCAAGAGTACTGATGATCAGAACACCCGCAATCGCGACACCGGCCAGAAGCTCCATCAACGGGCTGGCAATCGACTGCAATCTGGAAATTGAGTTCGCCCGTTTTTCAACCGACCTGATCGCCCCATTCATACGGTCAGTCATGTTGTCTTCCAAAGCAAAGACCTTGATGACCCGAATGCCCGCAGATGTTTCCTGCAGAACCTTGATGATTTCAGACAGCGCCTTCATTTCTGACTGCATGATCGACCGCACACCTTTGAGGATGTAACGCACACTCAAAAGCGCAACGGGACCCACAAAGAAGAACAGAATTGACAATACAGGTTCCTGGTAAATCATCACGAAGATGAGGCCGACCAATGTCAGGGCATCACGAACGAAGCTGGTCACCATGACGTCGATAAGCCGCCGCGCGGCCTGAGCGCCATGAGTTACGCGCATAAGAAGGTTGGACGATTCTGTTTCAGCAAAGAAACCAACACCGCGTTTCAGCAGCTTATTGTAAAGCCTTTCCTGTTGCACCGCGATGATCCGGTTGCCCGCACGCGCCAGAAAGATTGACTGGATATAAGAGGCGACAGCCTTACTCAAAAACAAGCCGACGACCGCTGCGGCAATCAGGTAGACTTGCGACTTCATCTCAGGCGTGGTCATCGCATTGACGATGTTCTCCATCATCCATGCGGTTCCCGCAGTTGTTGCTGCGACGACAATCATCGCCACCATGGCAACACCGTACAACCAACCCTGCTTCCGAAGACTTTCACTCAAAAGTCGACCGAGATGGCTGGATCGCCAGTTCGCTAAGGTCTCTTTGATCATTTTACGCTCCAAAACCTTTTCGAATTCGATATCTGATCACGTTTCAACCCAAGTTAGCCTTAGCCAAAGAACCGCGCGGTTGTGTTAGTTATGCCTGACTGTACCGAGAATCCAGTGCCTGCCGAAAGATTATCAACACGCGACCGACAATAACGGGGTGGCGACCGCAATATCTACTTTAGCACCCCTACGTTCCGACAGCTTATGAGCCCGTTTCACACCGAATGCCAGATGCACCCAGCTTCGTCATCATCATCGCCAGGCGACGTCGCCCAAAAAGATGTACCCTGCCCCATAGATGGTTTTAATCAATCGCGGGTTCTTAGGGTCCTCGCCCAGTTTTGTTCGCAATCGGGATATTCGCACGTCCATGGCCCGGTCAAAGCTGTCGCCCGCGCCTCCCCCGAGCGCTTCTTGCATCTGCGACCGGCTGATCAACCGTTTAGGACTATCTAGAAACAGACGTAACACCTCGGCCTCGGCGTGGCTGAACGGCGTTTCTGATCCGGAACCGTCTTCAAGAACGTAGCGGTCGAAATACGCGGTCCAGCCGTTGAATTCTGCGATCTCTGACTGAGGAGCTGGTGCCCGCGATGATCGAAGCCGCGCCCGGATACGAGCGACCACTTCGGCTGGATCAAAGGGTTTGGTGATGTAGTCATCCGCACCAAGCTCCAATCCGGTGACACGATCCTGTACCTGTGCCCGCCCCGAAATAATGATGACTGCGGCACCTTGTTCCAAAGCCAGGCGATGAACAAGTGCCAAGCCGTCTGTGTCCGGCAAAGACAGGTCGACCAGACACACATCGGGCACCACTCTTTTCAACGATGCTTCAAATTCACGAGCACGGGAAAAACTTTGAGTGCGGAACCCCGCCTCTTCCAGTGTGTCGGTCAGGATACGACGTATCTCAGGCTCATCATCTAAGATGGTTACCAGCGGTTGGTTCATCATGCGGCCTCATTTCGGATTAAGGCAGTAAGCTGCGCTTGTGTGAACGGTTTGCGCAGAACTGGTGCCAAAGCCAGTGCCTGACGATGCAGCGGGTCGGAATAAGGCAGCGATGTCATTAGAATACACGGCAAGTCAGGGTTCACTTTCTGCAAAAGGTCAAGCCCCGTCTCTGGTCCTTCCAGCCGAATGTCGGACAATATCAATGCAATGTCTTCGATCTGGTTCACCAATGAAAGCGCCTCATCGGTTGAGGTCGCCTCAATCACGGTGAACCCCATCTCCACAAGCATATCACGGAAATTCCGACGAAGTTGGCTGCTGTCTTCAACCAACAGAACCAGCCCTTCCAGCGCAGGCGGCGCGGCGCGGTATGGTAACCGAAGAACCACCATGGCGCCGCTTGGTGTATTGCGCAGGCTCAGATTTCCGCCGGTCAATTTGACCGTATCGTAAACCATGGGCAAACCCAAACCCGATCCCTTATCACCCTTTGTGGTGAAGAAAGGATTGAGTGCTTTTCCAAGCGCTTCTTCCGAAAAGCCCGGCCCTGTGTCCGAGACGGAAATCTCGATCCAGGTTCCACCAATCGTATGCGCGCTGATCGTGATCTGACCTGTTTCTCCGCACGCATCTCGCGCATTCAGCACCAGATTCAGGATGGCGTCCTGCATCATCCCCTGATCCAACATAAGTGCCACATCCGGCAATGTATTCACGACCGAAAGCCCCATGCCACGCGGCAGTGACGGCGTGGCGAGAATACGCAAATCCTCGAGCAGAGCACGCATATCCGTGGCTTTGGGTTGCGGCGTTCGGTTGCCGGTCATGCCTGCTATGCGGTTCAGCAACTGCCCGCCGCGTTTAGCAGTCTGGCGCGTGGCGGCCACCAGCTTTTGTGCGCCTTCCGGCAGGTCCATTTTATCAAGCTTGGCCTGCATCCCCAGTATAATTGTCAGCAAGTTTGAGAAATCATGCGCAAGACCGCTTGTCATTTGCGCCGCCATTTCCCGGCGGCGTGTTTGTTGCAGGGCCACACGGGCTTGCGTTTCTTCAGTGATGTCAACTGACATCACATAGACACCGCCTTCGCTGTCGGGCGTGAACGAAACACGGATTCGACGTGAATCCTGACCCTCTGTGAATTCAAATACCGTGGCTTCCCCGTCGTAGGCACGGTTCAGGTTCTGTTCGATCCGCGCAAATGCGGCCGGTCCCAAAGCGTCAGAAATATGCATCCCAAGAATTTCAGAGGGACGGCCGGGCAAAACCGAACTGAGCTTGCGATTGGAATAATCGTACCGCCCATCGGCATCCAGATGCGCAATATGCGCTGGCATCATTTCGGTTGTCATCCGGGTACGGGCTTCGATTTCGGTTAACTGACGTTTTGCCTCTTCCAAAGCCGAAATGGTCGACGCTAGCTTTCTGTTGGTCGCTGCCAATTCCTCGGCCCGGGTCAACAATTCGTCCGACAATTCTTCGGAACGCGCCCGCAATAGCGCTTCGGCCTGTTTGGTATCTGTGATGTCGGTATAGACCGTTACCCATCCGCCGTTGGGCAGCGGTGCACCCTCGACCGAGATCACCTGCCCATTCGCCCTGACGCGCTCAATATAGTGCGGTTCAAATGTGAGGGCTTGACTGACCCTATGTGCGACGATGTCCTCGACATCCTCATCATGGCCATACTCGCCGATACTCGCCAGAAAATGTATTGTGTCACGGAACAACGCACCCGGCCGGACCAGATCATCCGGAAGGTCGAACATCACCTGAAAAGGCCGGTTGCAAAGCACCAGCCGCAACTGACTGTCGTAGATCGACAACGCCTGACCGATCAGATTCAGCCCAGCTGTCGTCATTGCCTTTATCTGGTTATCTGTGATGTTCAATCTGCCCCCTCTCTGAAGCTATGCGTAACATCAGATTGATCGCAGGTGTAGCAGAGACAGGGCAACATTCCCGACTAATGCCTGAGCTTGGATTTTGGCCCCTCTTTGGTGATGGAATGCAGGGAAAGCGTATGGTCCATATTTCGCATACGGTGCCGCAGCATCTCGCGCCCCAACCTGGCCAGGTCTGTTGCGTATTCCGGGTTGCTCGCCACGTTTTCCATTTCGCCGCGACGCAGGTGGTCAAACAAAAGCGGTGGCAGGTTTGCCGCAAACTCGACCAGCGTAAAACGTTCGTCACGCAAGATGGACAGGCATGAATCGCTACTGCCCGTTCCCAATTCCTGTTGCCAAAGGGTTGGATTTTCCGGCTCGGCAAAGTCAAGCTCGCTGAAAGAAAAGCTTCGCCAATCCTTGGGTCCCTGCCCCTGCAGAAACGGCATCAAAGACCGCCCATCCATAGAATTCGGGATACTCTGGCCCACCCAATCCAAAATGGTTGGCGTGATGTCAATCGACTCGGTCGGTGCCGTCACCACGGCTCCGGCCTGCGCCTGATTGCCTGGCATCCGGACCAGTAAAGGCGTGTGATAAGCTGCGTCATAGACGGTCATCTTACCCCAGCTATGTCGATCACCCAGCATTTCACCGTGGTCAGCTGTGATTACGATCAATGTCTCATCATATTGATTGCTGTCCTTGAGAAACTGGACAACGCGGCCGATATGATAATCGACCTCTGTTGCAAGGCCCAGATAAACAGAGCGCAGCGCCTGAATATTGGCCGTGGAGGGTTGCACCTCATCAAAACCCAAAACGAAATCCGAAGCCGAATACCGAGCCATCGTTGGTCCAAAAAACGGGTGTATTGCCAGTTCATCTTCTGGGCTGACATGACCAACCGGCCGCGGCAACGCGACGGGATCGTACATATCGTTATAGGGAGCGGGTGCGACCAAAGGAGGATGAGGCCGGATATAGGTCAGATGCGCAAACCAGCTTTGGTCGCCGAAGGCCGCGATACTGTCCAGAAAAGCGTTGGTCAAAAAGGCGGTGTCGCTGTCTTCGGCGCGGTACACCGCCGGGTCGTTCAATTTGGATGGCTCACCTGAGGTTGAAACAGGTTTGTGCAGATCCCAGTATGAGTCGAACCTGTAACCTTTTTTCAGCAAGTCAGCGCGCCAGGGATAAGATTCTTCAAGCCGCATTTCCACGACCTCTTCAAACCCCTCCATGGGACGTTCGTAAGATTTCAGGATCGGGTCATTGGCATCGTAAACCCGTGGGTCAGCCGAGGTGTCGGTATACCCGTAGAGCAAGGGCAGATATCCCGCCTTACGAATCTCGGTTGCGATGTTTGGCGTGTCGTGCCGCAAAGGCGTTCCATTGCGAACCGATCTATGATTCATCGCATATTGCCCGGTCAGGATGGACGCACGCGACGGGCCACAAGGGTTAGTAACCGAGAAATGGCGCTGAAACGTGACGGCCTCGTCCATAAAAGCGCGCAAATTAGGCAAATTGACATGCTCGGCCAGCGCGCCGGTCAGACAATCTGCCCGAAGCTGGTCAATCACGACAAACAAGACATTTCCGCGCTGCCGCATTCCCTGCCCCCGATTCCACCAAATAGGTCTCAGGGGCAGACTGTGTCGCGGTTCCGCCGCTTGCGCAACAGATTAGTCCAGCTCGTATTTTGTCTCGTAATTCTCCCTAAGCGCGGGATCCTGATCTTCCTTACGCAACAGGCAGTTCCCGATGGACAGGACCTCGATATCCGTTCCCATGAAACAGCGGAACGCATCGGTGGGCGTGCACACAATCGGTTCGCCGCGCACATTGAATGAAGTGTTCACCACCAAAGAGCATCCGGTCAGTTCTTTAAACTTTGAAATCAGCGCGTGATAGGCTGGGTTGGTCTCTTGGTGAACTGTCTGGATACGGGCAGAATAATCAACATGGGTCACAGCAGGGATGTCAGATCGTTTGACGTTCAGCTTTTCAATCCCGAACAGAGCGTCTTCTTCCTCGGTCATCTTGCGCCGGATTTTTTCCTGCACATCCGCCACGATCAACATGTAAGGGCTATCGCCATCCAGCTCGAACCAATCGGCTACGTCTTCGCGCAGAACAGATGGGGCAAATGGGCGGAAACTTTCGCGATACTTGACCTTCAGGTTCAGCGTTTTCTGCATCGAAGCTGACCGTGGATCGCCCAGAATGGAGCGGGCACCCAACGCACGCGGACCGAATTCCATCCGCCCCTGAAACCAACCAACAGCCTTACCGTCAGCCAGCGCCTGCGCCGTCTGGTCAATCAACTCACCATTTTCATAGGTGGAAAACTTCGCACCGGCCGCCGCCAGTTCTTGCGCTATGTCGTCATCTTCATAACGCGGACCAAGATAGGCCCCCAGCATCTGATCACCCGAGGTCACCTGCCGCGGCTGCGCTAGCTCTTGATGCCAGGCCGCATAGGCAGCACCCAGCGCCCCGCCCGCATCACCCGCTGCGGGCTGCACCCAAACATTGTCGAAGGCGCCATCGCGAAGGATTTTGCCATTCGCGACACAGTTCAGAGCAACGCCTCCGGCCATGCAGAGGTTGCGTATACCATGCTCTTTCGCCAGGTCCCGAGTGATCCGCAGCATGATCTCTTCGGTCACGGCCTGAACCGACGCGGCAATATCCATGTGGAACTGCGTCAGCTGGTCGGTTTCGGCTTTTCGAACCGGTTGGTCGAACAGCTCTTCCATCGCTTTGCTCGTCATGGTCAGACCAGCTGTATAATTGAAATACTTCTGGTTCAGGCGGAACGAACCGTCCTCTTTCAGGTCGACAAGATGCTCAAGGATCAGATCCTTGTATTTGGGGTCGCCATAGGGCGCCAAGCCCATGACCTTGTATTCACCAGAATTCACCTTGAACCCGGTGTAATAGGTGAATGCAGAATACAGCAGACCCAGCGAATGCGGGAAATGCAGCTCTTTCACCATGGTCAGCTCGTTACCGCGACCAACACCCACGGTGGTGGTTGCCCATTCTCCGACTCCATCGACAGTCAGCACGACCGCGTCTTCGAAGGGCGAAGGATAGAACGCACTGGCCGCGTGACTGATGTGGTGCTCGGCGAACAGCAGTTTTTCGAGATTGAATTCCGGGTCGATTTTGCGAAGCTGCTTTGCAAGCAGATCCTTGAGAAACAGCTTCTCTCGCAGCCAGACCGGCATTGCCATGCGGAAGGAATTGAACCCACGTGGCGCCACCGCAATGTAAGTCTCGATCAACCGTTCGAATTTTAGAAACGGTTTGTCGTAGAAAACCACATTGTCGACGTCTTCAAGCGCAACCCCCGATTCGGCCAGCACGTAATTGATGGCTTCTACCGGAAATCCGGGGTCGTGTTTGCGCCGTGTAAAACGCTCTTCCTGCGCGGCCGCAACGATCTTGCCGTCGCAAAGCAACGCCGCTGCGCTGTCGTGATACAGCGCCGAAATACCTAAAATGTATGCCATGTGATCAGAACAACGTGTAGACGAAAGGTGCAATCGCCGAGCCTTGGCTCAACACGATCAATCCACCAAACACACCCAAAACGATCAGAATGGGCAACAGCCAGAATTTCTTTCTGACTTTCATAAATGACCAGAGCTCGGATACGAATGTCACGCCTGGTACTCCCTTGTTAAAATTGCTGTTTCATGCTGCCGGGCTGCTCTTCACGAACAATCCAGTAGCTATCTGATGAACTGTCCAGTTTCTGTGACAGCAGGTCTTTTCCCAACAGGCGCGTAACCAGCCCAAACGGGACAAACGTAGTGACAAACACCAAAAACATGACGATTGGGGCCACAATCGCACCCAAAAGCATGCCGAGTTTGAACCAAAGCCGGTTCGGCACCTTCAGAGTGGCGGGTGCAAAAACTGTCAAAGCCAGAATAACCCCGGCGATAACCATTGGGATCAGGCGCACCGACCCTCCGCCCCACAAGGGCCAAAGAGCGATAATTAAGAAGACAGCGGTGAAGACGTAACCAAAGCCCCGTTCGGACCCGATTTCGATTTCTACCTTCGCGTGATGATCAGACATTGAACACAACCATAATAACCAAACAAAAAACCTGCGCAAAGAATAACACTACTGGTTGCCGAAACAAGCCTTTTGCAAGCTCAAACCATCATTCTTGCGATGAATGCCATCTTGCATCGCCTGATGGCTAAATACTTGAAGCGTGACAAAAACCCGTTGCAGCACCATGCAGATTCACATCAGATACCCCCATGACCCCGCCTACATTCACAACTGACCTGGATACGGATCAGGTTCACCTGCAGATATCGGGTGATCTTCACACCCAGTCTCTGGATATGGTTGAGCGTGAATTCGCGAATTTCCATCCCAACGGCGGAACGGTCACAGTTGATTTGACAGGCGTTAAGGCACTCGACACTGGCGGGGCTTGGCTGATTGCCGGCCTTGTCCGCAAGGTGAAGTCCAGCGGCGGGCAAGTAGAGCTGCACGGTGCAACCGCCGCGCATTCCGCGCTGATCGAAACGGTTTCCCGCAACATGCCGGACGAATCCGCCCCTGATCCCGGAAAGCCAGATTTTCTGGATTGGGTGGCACGTGTCGGCGAGCGTACAGTCGGTGGCTGGAAAGACAGCTTGTCGTTGCTTGAGTTTCTGGGCCTGACGCTACACCGGCTGGTCCGCACAATCTTGATGCCGCGGCGGCTGCGGCGGGCTGCGCTGGTATCGCAGATGGAAGAAACCGGATTGAAAGCGATTCCGATCGTTGCCCTTATGGGTTTTCTGATCGGCGTTGTACTAGCATTTCAGGGGGCCACGCAGCTCAAGCAGTTCGGGGCCGAGATATTCGTGGTCGAATTGATCTCGATCTCTGTGCTGCGTGAGCTGGGCATTTTGTTGACGGCAATCATTGTTGCGGGTCGCTCGGGATCTGCCTTTACAGCTTCCATCGGCTCGATGAAGGTGCAAGAAGAAATAGATGCCATGCGGACGCTGGGCCTGGATCCGATCGAGGTTCTGGTCATTCCACGCGTTGTGGCGTTGCTGATCATGCTGCCAATCCTAGGGTTCATCGCCGATATCGCCGCCTTGATTGGCGGCGGTCTTATGAGCTGGATCGACCTTGGAGTCAGCCCCGGAATGTTCGTGACCCGCCTCAAGGAAAACACCGGCATCTGGCAATTTGCCATCGGTATGATCAAGGCACCGTTCTTTGCGCTGGTCATCGGTATCATCGCCTGTTGGCAGGCCTTACAGGTCAAAGGATCGGCACAAAGTGTTGGGCAAAGAACCACCGCGTCCGTGGTCCAGGCGATCTTCTTGGTGATCGCGCTGGATGCCATGTTCTCGATCTTTTTCTCGGTACTGGGGGTCTGAAATGGACGGTGTAGCCCGCGAACAGATGCCGATTGGCGACACCCAGCGCGAGGCGGTGATACGGGTCCGCAATCTGACCAACCGGTTCGGACCGCAGATCGTGCACCAGGATCTGAATCTGGATGTCTGGCGGGGCGAAGTACTGGGCATTGTCGGCGGCTCGGGCACGGGCAAATCCGTCTTGCTCCGCACCATCGTCGGCCTGAACAAACCGGCCGCGGGAAGCATCGAAGTTCTGGGCGTCGACGTCCTGAACGGCCCCGAACAAGAGAGGCGGCGCATCGAACGCCGCTGGGGCGTCGCCTTTCAGGACGGCGCGCTTTTCTCGTCGCTCACCGTGTTGCAGAATGTCGTAGCCCCACTGCGCGAGCATACAGGAATTAGTGAAAGCCTTATGTCGGCGCTTGGCGGTCTGAAAATCAGCTTGGTCGGACTGCCGCAGCTGAGCTGTGGCAAATTCCCGTCCGAACTGTCGGGCGGGATGCGCAAACGTGCCGCTTTGGCGCGCGCGCTGGCGCTGGACCCTGAGATCGTATTTCTTGATGAGCCAACGGCCGGTTTGGATCCCATCGGCGCCGCTGCTTATGACGACCTGATTGGCGAGCTTCAGCAAGCGCTGGGTCTGACTGTGTTTATGGTCACGCACGATCTGGATAGCCTTTATGCGATTTGCAACAGGATCGCAGTTCTTGCAGAAAAACGTGTTCTGGTTGATGGTCCGATTGAAGAGATGACCAAAGTCGATCATCCTTGGGTCCAAGAATATTTCACCGGCCCCCGGGCGCGCGCAGCACAAAAAAAGGGTCAGGACAGGTAACACCCATGGAAACCCGAGCAAATTATATCCTGATCGGTGCATTCACCCTGGCTGGAATACTGGGTGCGTTTGGCTTTTTTCTATGGCTGGCCAAATTCGAGGTTTCCCGGCAATACGCCTATTACAATGTACTGTTCGACAATGTTTCGGGCCTGTCTGCGGCAGGTGGCGTCAGTTACAACGGACTGCCAGTCGGGCAGGTAATCTCCCTTAACTTGGATGACGAGCACCCATCTAAAGTGCGCGTCCGCATTGAAGTAGACGCAAGTATCCCGGTGACCGAGGATACCGTCGCCCAGTTACAATCGCTTGGGGTCACTGGGGTCAGCTATGTGGAACTGACCGGAGGCTCGGCCTCGGCCAAGCGTTTAGAACAGGACAGCCTGATCAAAAGCAAACGCAGCACCATCCAGTCCTTGTTCGAAGGTGCCCCTAAACTGTTGGAAAAGGCGATTACGCTGATCGAGGATATCGACAAGGTGGTGGATGACAAGAACCGCCAGCAGGTATCTCAGATTCTGGAGAACGTATCTTCGGCCACCGGAAGGCTGGACAAAACCCTTGCAGATTTCGAAAACTTGTCCTCAGATTTGGGTGGCGCAGCTAAAGAAATTTCAGCCTTCTCAAAACGCCTCGAAAAATTGGCAGACACCGCAGAAACAACGCTGGAAGCCGGAACAAATACATTAAATAGCCTGAAAACCGCATCCGACACAGCTGTATCGGCCCTAGACAGCGCAAAAGATACTTTTGACGCAGCAGATCGCATCATGCAGCAGGATCTGCAGCCCTTCATCGAACGGGCCTCGACCCTGGCAGACCACCTTACGGTCCTGACCGAAGATGGGCGCGTCGCGCTGGCCACGGTTTCCGAGACTTTCGTGAACGCAAACAAAACGCTCGGCTCCGTCACTGGTGCGATGGAAACAGCAAAGGGCACTTTGACCTCAGCTGAACGCGCATTTGATTCGGCCAATGAGGTGATCAACAAAGATATCGGCGTCGTCATGGATGATGTCCGCAATGCCGCCAACCAAGTGGCGTCCACGGTGACGAAAGTGACAGACAGGCTTGATGATATTTCAGCCGATATCCTCAGCGCGTCCAAATCGGCCTCGGAACTTTTGGGAACGATCGACGGCATCGTTCAGGACAATCGCCGTCAACTGTCCGATTTCATGCGGGTTGGCCTGCCACAATTCACGCGTTTCATAGAAGAATCCCAACGACTGGTGATCAGCCTCGATCGTCTGGTGGACAAAGTTGAACGCGACCCCGCCCGTTTCCTTCTTGGGACCCAAGCATCGGAGTATCGTCAATGATCAGGCATTTGATAATGACCGCAGTTTTGGCGTCTTTGGGGGCGTGTACCGGACTGGAAACGCTGCGGCAGGCCTCAGAACCCAATGATCTCTATCTGCTGACACCCAAAAGCACGTTTTCTTCTTCGCTGCCACGCATCCAGAAACAGATCGTGGTCCAAGAGCCAACCGCGACTGCCGCGGTAAATACCGATCAAATTGCAGTTCAGCCGACACCTTTGCAGGTTCAATATCTGCCGCGTGCCAGATGGGTGGATCGCGCGCCGCTGATCGTCCAGGCGCTTTTGGTCGAAAGCTATGAAAACAGCGGACGGGTATCTGCCGTGGGTCGTTCGACCGTGGGGCTTCGTCCGGATTATGTGATTGTTCCCGATCTACGCGAGTTTCAGGGCATTGTCGTTAACCAGGATGGTGAAAGCTCGACCGTACGCGTCGAAGTTCGCATGAATATCAAGATCGTGGACGAGTTCGACGACAAAATCATCGCATCGAATTCGTTCCAAGAGAACATAATTGCCAAAAGCAACCAGACCGAAGATCTGGTTACTGCCTTTGACGTTGCTCTGGGTAAAACCATGCGGGATGCTGTCGAATGGAGCATTCGTAGAATTAGTACCCATACAGCCAACAACCCTAGGTCATTCTAGTTTCTCCCAAGCCCGGACCTTACTCAGCCAGCGTCTGGGCCAGACGCATCAAGGTGACAGCTTCAGCCCGATATCCGAAAAAATCCTCATCTCGGGACAGCGTGGCCAGATCAATGGCATCCGCATAGGACCAGCCGCCAAGATATTCTCCGCCCCGGAGCAACTGACCAAATCCTGCAATCGCATAGGAAAAGCGGATGTCATCCGTGACTGTCCCTTGTCCGGGTAAAATAGGCTGCTCCATCAGATTGCTTTGATCTTCACCAGGAAGCTTGTAACGCATTTTGAAGAAACCAATTTCCGCTGAATCATCCGATATGGATTGTTCAGCATACCGCAACGGGCCGTTTCTGATCGCATCGGAACCAACTGGCGTGACCTCGTAGATCGCCGTTACAGTGTGACCTGCTCCAATATCACCAGCATCCACTTTGTCATTTGAAAAGTCCTCGCGCTGCAGGGATCGGGTTTCATAACCGATCAGACGGTATTCAGCGATCTGTAACGGGTTGAACTCGACCTGGATTTTGACGTCGTTGGCGATGGGAAAAAGCGCCCCGGTAAGTTGATCGACCAATACTTTTTGCGCCTCAACCAGCGTATCGATATATGCCGCCTGCCCGTTTCCGTTCTGGGCCAGAGCCTGCATGGTGGCATCGTCCAGATTGCCTCGGCCAAAACCCAGAACGCTTAGGAATGTACCACTGTCGCGCTTGCGGGCGATAAAATCCTTCAGGGCATCAGGGTCTGACAGACCCACATTGAAATCGCCATCGGTGGCCAGAATTACGCGGGTCACCTCACCGTCCGCAGCCATACCTTCTGCCACTTGATAGGCTTGCTGCAACCCGGCCTGCCCCGCTGTCGAGCCACCGGCTTCGAGCCTGTCGAGGGCTGAGAGTATGCTCGTCTTTTCGGCTGCCGCGGTCGGTGGCAAAACCTGCCCGGCACTTCCCGCATAGGTGACGATCGAAACCTGATCTTCCGGCCTGAGTTCAGACAGCATCAACCTGAAAGACTGTTTCAGCAGCGGCAATTTATTAGCATCCTGCATTGAGCCCGATGTGTCGATCAGGAAAACCAGGTTCAATGGAGGACGGTCTTCGATCTGGGGCATGACCCCTTGGATGCCGACATGAACAAGCTGCGTCCCCTCATTCCAAGGCGTCGGTGTCACGGTGATCGTAGAACGGAACGGTTCCACCCCATCAGGCGCTGGGTAGGAATAGGGGAAATAGTTCACCATCTCTTCAACCCGCGCCGCATCCTTGGACGGCAGATAGCCATTCATCAAAGACGACCGAACAATGGCGTAAGAGGCGGTATCTACATCAATCGAAAAAGTCGAAACCGGTTCGTCCGTCGTGATCTTCAGCGAGTTGCTGTCCGCGTTCGCGAAAGTTTCGGTATTCTGTTCCGGCGCGGGAACAGTCTCATGTTGAATGTCAAATTTCCCGACCGCCGATGCCGGCGCGCTCTGTAAAAGGTCCGCAGCCCCTAGCTGCGCAACGGCCCCCTGCCTCTTGGCGGAAGGTGCGATTGTTTCTTCAATCACAACAGGCGCCTCAACAACTGGTTCTTCGAGATTGGCCTCGGGCATATCCGCCACCAATAGGTCAGACTCCTGCCGTGCGTCGGCGCGGTCCTCGGACCAGGGCAGTGGCGCAACAACCTCGTCGCGCGTCTGCGGCAAGATCACTATCAGAGCCACAGCAGCAACTGCGGTGGTAGCGGTCAGGGCACCGCGATAAGAGAGGGCATTCAACATGGCTTTCGCTCCTTCTGTCAGGCGGGCTATGAGGCCGCGCTTGACAGTGGGACGTCGCGCAGAGGTCGATCCTTGGATATTATCGAATTTTTTTTGCGCCTGGCTCAGATTTTCAATCCGTCGCGACACATCCGGGGTCGGCGTGGCGGCGTCCATCAGCATCTTCAGCTTGTCCAGTTCATCGGTCATTGTGCCAGTTCCTCTTGCCGCAAGGCGCGCAACCGTTTGCGGATATCTGACATCCTCCAGGATACTGTCCCTTCGGAAACACCCAGCACCTCTGCAGCTTCTGCATGGGTCATCTCATCCTCGAGGGTCAGGGCCAGAGTGTCTTGCAAGTCCTGCGGCAGGGACCGCATGGCCCGTTGCAACCAATCGACAGCCTCGGCCGTTTCCTGCACCTCGGCCCGGCGCATCTGTTCCACATCCCCCCAGCCGTGGGCCGCCCGCGTGTGACGGGTCGCGCGACGGCGTGCATCCTCGGCTGCATTGACAACAACACGGTACAACCATGTCGTAAACCGGGCTTCGGCACGAAAACCTACGATCTTTGACGGCAAGGCGGCGCATATATCCTGCGTCAGATCTTCGGCCTGATCCGCGCGTCCTGTCAGTCGAAAAGCCAACCGAAAGACCCTGTCGTAGTGGCGTGCCAATAGCGTGGCAAACGCATCAGCGTCCCCTGCAGCAGCGGCCTTTGCCAGATTCTCATCCGATGTTTTCATGCGCATCACAATGGGTAAGACGAACCAAAAACATCAATCCTTGGCAATGCACACAAAAAAATCAGAAATGATGCGCCGATGCGCGATTCCAGTCCTCTGCATATTCATCCGGAAGCGGAGCCTTCAGCAAAGCGCCTTCTTCAAGATGCAAATAGAGTTCAGCATAAGAGCTATCTCTTTCATCTGCAGTACGCCGAAGGATGTCCGAAGGGTGAAGTTCGGAGACCTTTTCCTTGCCCATGGCGCCCAGCAGCTCACGAAAGCTCTCTAAAGTCGCGTCGTGATAGCGATGTACCCGTTGTCTTTTTTGCGGAACATTCACAGCGCGGCCTCGGACCGGATCCTGTGTGGCCACGCCGGACGGGCATCGGTTTGTGTTGCAGTGAAGCGCCTGAATGCATCCCACTGCAAACATCATTGCCCTTGCCGCATTACACATATCGGCCCCAAGCGCGCATTTCTCGATGATGTCATAGCCTGTGGCGACTTTGCCCGAGCAAATAATGCGGATCTTATCGCGCAAACCCACACCGCGTAGACAGTTATTCACGAAAATCAACGCCTCGTTCAAAGGCATGCCCAACCGGTTGGTGAATTCTACAGGGGCCGCGCCCGTGCCGCCTTCGGCACCATCAATGGTGATAAAATCAGGCAGGATGCCTGTTTCCAGCATGGCTTTGCATATCGCTAAGAACTCGGACGGACGACCAATGCACAACTTAAACCCAATAGGTTTGCCACCGGACATCTCGCGCAGATTCTGAACGAAATTCATCAATCCGGTAGGTCCGTCAAATGCGGAATGAATTGGCGGAGAGATCACGTCCTGATGCAGGGGAACTCCGCGTATCTGCGCAATCTCTTCATCCAC
Source organism: Ruegeria sp. CDSA241 (assembly GCF_059611265.1). Taxonomy (NCBI): domain Bacteria; kingdom Pseudomonadati; phylum Pseudomonadota; class Alphaproteobacteria; order Rhodobacterales; family Roseobacteraceae; genus Ruegeria; species Ruegeria sp. CDSA241. The sequence goes on along the minus strand of NZ_JBXWPF010000009.1, from coordinate 73,064 downwards.
CTTCGCCGCAGGCAACACCCCCCCGTGCGAGGGCTTGGCCCCTTGCGACAGCTTGATTTCAATCGCCTTGACGACCTCGTTCCTCGCTCTTTCGGTGAATTTGTCTTTGTCGAACCCGCCATCCGGTGCGCGGCATCCGAAATACCCAGTGCCAATCTGCCAGATGATATCGCCACCTTCGGCCAGATGGTGCGGCGACAGACCACCCTCACCCGTATTATGCGCAAAACCTCCATCCTTTGCCCCACCATTCAATGCTCGGATTGCATTGGCGCTGAGGGCACCAAAGCTCATCGCTGAAACGTTCAGGCGCGAGGCACTATAGGGTTGAGAACATTGCGGCCCGCCCAGCATCACCCGTTCTTCGCTTTCGGGCACATGTTTGGGCGCAAGCGAGTGATTGGCCCTGTGGTATCCAACGGTTTGGATGTCGTATTGGGTACCAAATGCCTGGGTATCAACCTGCCCTTTGGCACGGGAATAAACCAGGCTGCGAATGATGCGATTATAGGGACGGCCGTTTTCGTTGGTTTCAACAAAATATTGCCGTATCTCTGGGCTGACAAATTCCAGCATGTACCGGAAATGCCCCAGAACCGGATAGTTGTTCAGCACGTTATGCCTTGTGGTCAGGATATCATATAGCCCGACCACCGCGTATGGGATCAGGAAAAGCAGCAGCCAATGGGCCGGGGGCCAGAAAAACCCGGCCACGATTGTCAGTGGCAGGCACACGAGGCTCAACACGTAATAGAGTCTGCGTATAATCATTCGTGCTCTCCTACTGTGGCTGTTAGCTGAGTCACCGTGGTACAAATTCGCGATTGCACGCAAGCCTTTACGCCCGAAATCACGTAAATGGTGAAACTTGTGATCCGCCATGCGCAGTTGATCCCGGCCGCGCCAATCGGTATCCCGGATGGCAGGGCAACGCGGGCAGGATCATTGGCTGTGAAAAAATCGCAAACAGCATGGGCCACGGCTCTCATGTTCTGTGCCGTTTTCGCGGGTGGCGCGGCTGGGTCACTGGTCAGAGAAGCGTTGTCGCTCGGGATCTCGGGCCTGCCGATCCTGACCGAGACTTTTGGAATCAATATAGCCGCATGCTTTGTGCTTGGCTTGTTATACGCCATCCGACACCGGGTACATGCGCACGTCCTGCATCTGGGCGCGGTTGGGTTTTGTGGCGGTTTATCTACGTTTTCCTCATTTGTTGCGGAATTGGAACGTCTGGCAGAGGTCAGTTTCGGGCTTGCCCTAACCGCAGCGGGTTTGGAAATTGTGGCGGGTCTTTTTGCGGCGATTTTGGGTGAAACCTCCGGGCGTCGCTTTTCCCCGCGGAGGTCGTCAGAGTGAGCGATCTCTACCTGCATGCAATGTTTGGTTTAGGCGGCGGTCTGGGCGCGGTTCTGCGGCACTGGATCGCCATTCGAATTCGCCATGACCTGCCCGTGGCAACGCTGATCGTGAACGTCTTTGGCAGTCTGTTGCTTGGGCTTTGGGTCGGGTATCTGGGTGGACCGACGGGCGTCAGCCAGGAGGAACAGCGCCTGGTGTTCGGCTTTTGTGGCGGCTTCACCACTTTCTCCAGCTTTGCCTACCAGTCCCTGGAACTGCGGCGCGAACGTACAATCGCTACGGCGGCGGGCAATATCGTGCTGAGCCTCTTGCTGTGTTGGGGCGCGCTGTGGCTTGGGCTGATGGCGATGCGCTGATCCGGTGCAGCCGGACCTACATCGGATAGGTATGCATCCGCACCGCCAGATTCCCCATTATCCAGACCGTCCCAACAATGATGATCAATAGAACCATCGTGGAAAACAGGACTAGGTCCAGGTCCTCGCGGCTGCTGCGTCGACGGTCGATATGCAGGAAATACACCAGTTGAACAATCAACTGCGCAAGCCCCAACAAACCGATCGACAAATAAACGCCCTTGGTCTCGATCCCGAACGTATATGCAATGGTAAAGACCGCCAGTGTCAGCAGCAGCGATCCGCCATAGCCAATCACATATCGGCGGCGTTCACGTCGGTGCATTTCGCTGCGCCTATCCATAGGTCAGCCCTCCGAAATAGACGATCGTGATTATGCCGATCCAGATGAGGTCGAGAAAATGCCAGAACAGGGCCAGACGAACCACCCGTGACATCAGAACGTCGGTTAGACCAAACACACGCAGCTGAATACCCAGAACGATCAACCACAGGCACCCCGCAGCAACATGCAGCCCGTGCAGCGGCACTAGCCCGTAAAACGCTGACAGAAACCCGCTGCGCTGTGGAATGCCACCCTTTTCCGCCATAGCCAGAAAGTCACGTATCTCAAGTACCAGAAAGCTGAGGCCCAGAACCAGAGTTACCGCGAACCAAAGCACGATACGGGGCCGTGGCAGGTTGTATTTCAACGCCAGCATCGCAAGGCCCACTGTAAGGCTGCTGGTCAACAGGATCAGGGTTTGGGCAAAAATGCTGGTCAGGTCGAACAGCTCATGCGGACCGGGCCCACCCGCCTGCGCGTCGATCATGGTGATATAGATCGCGAACATCAGGCCGAAATAGACCAGATCGCTCATCAGAAAGACCCAGAACCCAAAGGTGACCACTTCGCTGGCCTTGTCGGCTCCCGGATGCCGTCGGCCCAAGTTTAGGCCCGGATAGCTGTGTGTCGGCGCGCGTTTCATGTAGTGGCCTCCAGATCGGGACGGGCTAGGCCGCGGTTCTCGGGCGCGTATTCATGATCGCGATTGACCGGAACCGATGCGCGCACAAGATCAAGCCAGGCTTCATGCTCTTTGCGGACCTGCTCGGCCGGAATAAACTCTTCGGTGTCGGTTCTGAAAGTCCAGGCGATGAAGGCCGCCAACATCGCGGCTGTCGTCGCAATAGCCAGCCACCAGATCCACCAGACCAGCGCAAACATCCAGATACCGCTGAGCACGCACAGACCGAACCCGATCGCCGTATTGCGTGGCATGAGGATATCTTCATAGGCATCAAGGGACGGATAGGCGTTGCCGCGCTCTTTTGCGGCGGCAAAATCATCCCGGTCGGTCACATGCGGAATGATTGCAAAGTTATACGGAGGCGGCGGTGCCGGAATTGACCATTCCAGCGTGCGCCCATCCCAAGGGTCGCCAACCGGTACGCGGGTTTTTTCCCGGTCTCGAATGCTGACCCACAGCTGGACAATGATCGACAGAAGCGCTGCGAGAATGACCAAAGACCCAAGCACGGCGGCGATCATATAGGGGTGAAAGCTGGGATCTTCCCAACTGTAAGATCGACGTGGCATCCCCATCAGGCCGACAAAATAAAGCGGTAGGAAGGTCAACATAAACCCAACGGTCCACAACGCGACAGATATCCGTCCCCAGCCTTCGCTCAGGCGGAAGCCAAAGGCTTTGGGGAACCAATAGTTGTATCCCGCAAGCAGGCCAAACAGGACGCCAGGCAGCAGCACATTGTGAAAATGCGCGACCAGGAACAGGGTGTTATGCACCTGATAGTCGATGGTCGGATTGGCCAGGATGACGCCCGACAACCCTCCGATCACGAACAGCATCAGGAAAGACAACCCATAGAGCATCGGGACCGAGAACCGGATACGCCCGCGAAACAGCGTGGCCATCCAATCATAGACTTTCACGCCAGTCGGTATGGCGATCAGCATGGTGGCAATCCCAAACACCGCATTGATCAGCGCGCTTTGGCCCATGGTGAAAAAGTGGTGCAGCCAGACCGTGAAGGACAGCACCGCAATCGACATCGTTGCAATCACCAAGGAGTTGTACCCGTACAGGCGCTTGGCCGAGAAGGTCGCAAAAACCTCGGAATAGATACCATAGGCGGGAAGGACCAACAGATAGACCTCGGGATGTCCGAACAGCCAGAACAGGTTGGCATAGTTCATCATGTTGCCGCCAAGGTCATTTGTGAAAAAGTGGAAATCCAAGTACCGGTCTGCGGCCAGCATCAGCGCCGCAACACCCAGCGGCGGCATGGCAAAGACAATCAGGATCGAGCTGCAGATGATCGTCCAGCAATACATCGGCAACCGCATGAACTGCATCCCCGGCGCGCGCATCTTGTAGATCGTAACGGCAAAGTTGATCCCGGTCAGAGTCGTTCCGATCCCCGATACGACGATGGCCCAAATCCAATAATCCGGCCCAACGCCGGGATTGAAGGCCGCACCGGTAAAGGGTGGGTAGGCCGTCCAGCCCCCGGTCGAGAACTCTCCGACCACCAGGGAAACCATCAGCATCATGCCCGAGGACACGGTCAGGCCTAGGCTGATCTGGTTCATCACCGGGAATGCCACGTCGCGGGCGCCGATCATCAGCGGGATCAGGAAATTGGCGGCGCCGAACACAAACGGAACGGCGACGAAGAAGATCATGATCGTGCCATGGGTACTGAAAAGCTCGGCGAAATGCTCGGCTTCCAGAAAGCCTTCGCCCGGCCCTGCGGCTTGTTGGGCGCGCATGACGACACCTTCCAGAACCCCCCGCGCCAACATCACGATGGCAAAGACGATATACATGATGCCGATCTTCTTGTGGTCGGCGCTGGTCAGCCAGTCACGCCACAGCGGCCCCCACAGACGAAACCATGTCAGCAGCCCCACAACGGCAATGGCGCCCACAATCACGATCCCAGCGGCAGCATTTGCCACGATCTCATTTGCGTTGGGCGACTGGATCAACCCGGTGATCGGAAAAGCATCCCAGTTTAGACGGCCGAAAAAACCAGTCTCGACATCGGTCATTGTGTTTTCTCCTGACCATACTCGGCAGTGCCCGGTTGCTGATCGGCAGGCAAGGGTGTGGCCCCGTGATAGCGGTGCAGGATCGACTGAAACAGATCACCATCGGCTAGTGTGAAATACAGCGCATCAGTCGGCATCTGATCATTGCCCAACATGGCCTGCACCTCATCCCGATCGGTTCGCATGGCGAGGGTTCGGTATGTTTCAGCGCTCAACGGAATCCCGTTTGTCCGGACCTTTTCGGCCCAGTCGTTGAAGTCCTGGGGCTCCATGGCAATCGCTTTGAATTTCTGCTTGGTAAAGCCACGCCCGTTATATTGCGTGTTCTCGCCCTGCATCGTTTCGGGCCTATCGGCGACAAGGTGCAGTTTGGTCGTCATCCCCGGCATGGCATAGATCTGTCCGGCCAGCGCCGGGATCATAAAGGACTGCATCACCGTATCCGTTGTCAGTGTGACAGCGACCTGTTGGTTAACGGGGAGGCCCATCTCACCCACGCTGGCGATACCAAGATCGGGGTAGATGAACAGCCATTTCCAGTCGAGACCAACAACCTGCACATTCAGCGCCGGGTCTTCCCCGAACGAAGTCGCGTAGGGGTCCAGCCGATGGGTGGCTTTCCACAGATAAAACGAGAGGATGGCCACGATAACAACCGGGATACCCCACATGAGGAATTCCAACCGGGCAGAAAAATCCCATTCCGGTCGATAATCTGCCTGCCCCTCCTTTCGCCTTCGATACCGTATGGCAATCAAAGGCACCAGGATCAGAACCGGAACAACTGCGACCAATATCAGAACAGTTGCCCGTAAAAGGTGGCTTTTCTGAAGGGCGGCGACGGGTCCCTGAGGGTCCAAGAAATTGTTGCTGGCTTCGGCAACCGGCACAAAGCCAAGACCTGCTATGGCGGCAGACAGGACAACCAAGGATGCAAAAGACGGTCTGGAATATGTCACGCCTGTTCATCCTCATTTCAAAATTGATTGGGACAACTATCGGCAGAGTCCTGAATTTTCACAAGGATTTTTACGCAGCTCTGCCTGTTTCCCGAGATTTGATCTTGCCACCCGGATCACAGCGGCAGAAACGCCGTTCTGGTAGGTTGACTTAAAGCAGATCGCAGGTGAGATCATAGGACAATGCGTTGGTTAATCCTTACTCTTGGACTTTGCTACCTGTCGACAAGTGCGACAGCACAGGATCGTGCGGCGACCGAGGCTCAGTTTCAGTCATGGCTGAAACACACGGTCTGGGCGCGGGCGAAATCCGAGGGTGTTTCAAAACGCACGATGAACAGGGCCTTCAACGGCGTCACGCTGAACTGGAAACTGCCAGACCTGGTTCCTCCGGGTACGGCAACAGCGGTTCCCAAGGAACAAAAGCAGGCCGAGTTCGGATCACCCGGGCGCTATTTCAACGCTGGTTCGGTTCAGGGGGCCACTTCTGTCGGACGCAAGATGGCCCGGCGCTATAACACGACACTGAAACAGGTAGAATCTGATACCGGAGTACCAGCGCGCGTCATTCTGGCGATCTGGGGCCGCGAAAGCGGATATGGGCAGGTGGCTATCCGGCATAATGCGTTTCAGGTTCTGGGCACCAAAGGTTTCATGAGCACCCGCTCAGAATATTTCACGTCAGAGCTTATCGCCGCGCTCAAGATTGCAGAGGCTGGCCACATACCGCCGGATCAAATGAAAAGCAGTTGGGCGGGTGCGCTTGGGCAACCGCAGTTCATGCCATCGAACTACCTGACTTATGCGGCCGATGGAAATGGCGACGGGCGCGCGGATATCTGGACCTCGGCCGAGGACACAATTTCATCGATCGGAAACTACCTCGACCAACATGGCTGGGTCTCGGGTCGTGATTGGGGGTTCGAAGTAACTGTCCCGTCTTCGGTTTCCTGCACCCTTGAAGGGCCGGATCAGGGCCGTCCTATTCGCGACTGGGCCGGGTTGGGGATCACCCGTGTATCTGGCAAGCCGTTTCCAAAACAAGAAATGCAGGGACAAGGGTTTTTGATGATGCCCGCCGGGCGCAATGGCCCGGCCTTCATTGTCACCCCCAATTTTTATGTCCTGAAGGAATACAACAAAAGCGATCTCTACGCCCTGTTCGTCGGCCATGTTGGGGATAGGATAGAATATGGCGTCCAGGATTTCCGCGGCCGGTGGGACAAAGTCGGCGGTCTTTACCGATCGGATATAGCAGCCATGCAGCGCGCATTGGAACAGATGGGCCATGACGTCGGCGGCGCTGACGGCCTGCCGGGCTTTCGAACACGCCGCTCTATCGGGCGCTGGCAAGAGGCCACCAATCAGTCCGCCACATGCTTTCCTCAGACCCATATGGTCCGGGCACTGACCCAATAGCGATTCGCGCCAATTTTTGGAAAGCCGCAAAAGCGGACCTTGCGTCAACGCTCAACCGCTTACTCAAGAGCTTCACAAAAATGTCAAGAAACCATCGCGTATCATTATAATATTTCCATTCTCCCGTGGAATTTTTTAGATTTCGGCCGCACCTGGCCATTTTGCACGCAAAGGCTTTAACCTTTTTTGAAATAGTGCCACGTTCTGCATCAGTGAAAGGCGACTTTCGCAACTACGTTTCCGACAGCAAACCGAAAGACTGCGACGCGGTGTTCATTGCGATCTGAAAAAGCAAAATTCGAACAAGTCCCGGTCTATCTGAGTCGGACAATCATGGTGGTCAGCGACCATCCTGAACGGATGTGCGTACCTTGCCACCACACAAATGGGAGTAGAAAGATATGAACAAATACATTCGGACATCTCTGGCGGGGCTACTGACCTCGACCATGATCACCGGCGCTGCATTTGCCGCCGGCACCCATCCCGAAACCGGCGAGGCGCTGGCGGATGATCAAACCTTCACCTATCGCGTTCTGGATGAGCACAGTTCGGTTGACCCGCAGGTTGTTGAAGACGTTACCGGTGCGGAAATTGTCCGCGACCTGTTCGAAGGCCTGATGAACCAGGACGAAGACGGCAATTTGGTGCCCGGCGTCGCAACCGGCTATACCACAAACGATACCAAGGACGTTTACACATTTACACTGCGTGATAACGCCAAATGGTCCAATGGTGATCCGGTCACGGCAGGCGATTTCGTTTTTGCATGGAAACGTGCCGTCGATCCCGCTCTGTCCTCGCCCTATGCGTGGTTCATGGAGCTGATGTCGATCGAAAATGCGGCCGAAATCATTGCTGGTGAGAAGCCCGTGGACGAACTGGGCGTAACCGCCATCGACGACCACACACTTGAGGTTAAGCTGAGCGCAGCACTGCCTTATTTCGCGCAAATGACCACCCATTCCACCACCTTCCCTGCCCCGCAGAAGGTGATCGAAGAGTTCGGCGACGCCTGGACTAAGCCGGAAAACATCGTCTCGAACGGCGCCTATGTTCTGACCGAACACCTGCCACAGGAACGCTCGGTCCGTGAGCGCAACGAGATGTATTGGGATAACGACAATACGATTGTCGAAAAAGTCGTGGCCCTTGTCATCAACGACGAAAACGTAGCCCTGACCCGTTACCTCGCAGGCGAGCTGGACCGCACTGAAGTACCTGCTGGTCAGTTCCCGCGCCTACAGAAAGAGCACCCCGAAGAGGCCATCAGCTTCCCGCGCCTGTGCAACTATTACTATACATTCAACCTGTCTGACAGCGGACCGGAAGAATTCAAGAACCCAAATGTACGTCAAGCCCTGTCTCTTGCAGTTGACCGCGACATTATCACCAAGAACGTCAAAGCCGGTGGAGAGCCGCCCGCATATACGTTCGCACCCGAAGCAACCGCTGGGTTCACCGTCCCTGAAGTCGAAATGGCTTCGATGACGCAAGCCGAGCGTGACGAGCTGGCCAAGGAGCTGCTGGCCGAGGCCGGATTTGGCCCCGACAACCCGCTGAGCTTTGACATGGTCTACAACACATCAGAGGCCCATAAGAAAGTCGCAGTGGCACTGAGCCAGATGTGGAAACAGAAACTGGGCGTACAGGTCGAGTTGGCCAACATGGAATGGAAAGTGTTCCTGGAAGAGCGCGGCAACCAGAACTTCGATCTGGCCCGTGGCGCCTGGTGTGGCGACTATAACGAAGCCTCGACCTTCCTGGACCTGTTGCAGTCGGATTCCGGCTATAACGACGGCAAGTACAACAACTCCAAGGTTGACGAATTGCTGACCCAGGCCAAGACAGCAGATGACGCAGCACCACTGTATACCGAGGTTGAGCGGATCATTGCACAAGAGACTCCGGTTATCCCGATCTATCACTATGCTGGCGTCTACATGATGGACAGCGATGTCGGCAACTGGCCGGTCAAGAACGTAGAGCAGAACTGGTACTCCAAGAACCTCTACAAGATCGCCGAATAACCTTCCTTAGACCACGCTTTGCCCCGAGGATCACCCCGGGGCAAAGCCAATAATGGGGGCATGAAATGCTTGCCTATATCATCCGGCGATTGCTGATCGCCGTTCCAACGATCCTGTTGCTGATCGTTGCCTGTTTTTTTCTGATGCACTACGCGCCCGGCGGGCCGTTTACCTCGGAACGGCCATTGCCGCCGCAGGTGCTGGCCAATATCGAGGCGCGCTATGGTCTGGACCAGCCGCTGTGGAAACAGCTTTGGGACTATCTGTACAACATTGTCGTGCATTTCGATTTCGGCCCGTCCTTCAAGTTCAAGGACCGGGACGTCAATGATATCATTTCGCAAGGCTTCCCGATCTCGCTCACTTACGGGTCATTGTCATTCCTGCTGGCGAGTGTCGTAGGTATTGGCCTTGGGATCGCCGCGGCCATCCGACACAACAGCTGGATCGACTATTTTGCCGTAGGTCTGGGGATCGCTGCGCAGGCGCTGCCGAACTTCATCATGGGCCCGATCCTGATCCTGACCTTCACTTTGTGGCTGGGATGGTTGCCGGGTGGTGGCTGGAACGGCGGTCAGTGGCAATATCTGATCATGCCGGTCATCGCATTGGCCACGTCCTATATGGGGTCGATCGCGCGGATTACCCGTTCGTCGATGCTGGAAGTTCTGAACTCGAACTTCATCCGCACGGCCCGGGCCAAGGGTTTGCCTACCAGGACCGTAATCTGGCGCCATGCGTTGAAGCCCACGCTGCTGCCGGTGGTGTCCTATCTCGGCCCGGTCTTTGTCTATGTTCTGACCGGATCGGTTTTTGTCGACATCTATTTCTCGACCGGTGGTCTGGGGCAGGCTTATGTCGGCTCGGCCCTGTCGCGTGACTATGCGGTGCTGCTGGGGGTCACGATCTTGTACGGCACGCTTACAGTGATCGTGAACCTGCTGACCGACTTGGCATATGCCTGGTTCGATCCGAAAATCCGGTACTGAGGGGCACAAAATGCTAGGAAAATCACAAAAAGCCGCCCATCTGGCCGAGGACATCACCGATTTCACGGCCGTTCAGGGGCGTTCCCTCTGGCAGGATGCGCGGATGCGGTTTGTCCGCAACAAAGCCGCAATGGCGAGCGTATTCATCTTGCTGATGATCGTTCTGTTCACAATCTTCGGCCCATATTTCGCCGTTTGGAGCAATGAGGAAATCGACTGGAACGTGATGGGTGACATCCGTGGCATGGGAATGCCGTCGATCGAGACCGGGCACTTCTTTGGCGTCGACGATCTGGGGCGCGACCTTTACAGCCGGGTCATTCAGGCCACAACAACATCGTTGTTGGTGGGGCTCGTCGGGGCGGCCACCGCGTTGATTGTTGGCACCTGCTATGGCATCGCCGCCGGGTATATTGGCGGGCGCCTTGACGGCGCGATGATGCGGTTCGTCGATATCCTTCTGGCCATTCCGACAACTCTGATCATCATTCTGTTGCTTGTGGTGGCCGGTCGGTCGTTCTTTACCCTGTTCATCGCGTTGGGCGCGGTTGGTTGGTTGACCATGTCACGGATCGTCAGAGGGCAGACTCTGGCCCTGAAAAACCGCGAATTCATCGAGGCCGCGCGCGCCGCCGGTGTCAGCGAATTCACCATCATGTATCGCCATATCCTGCCCAACCTGCTGGGCGTGGTAATCGTCTATGCATCGCTTCTGGTGCCTGAGATGATCCTGACCGAAAGCTTTATCTCGTTCCTCGGACTTGGCATCTCGGAGCCCTATACCTCGCTAGGCCGTCTGATCGCTGAAGGGGCAGGCACAATGGGGTACGGAACCCTCTGGCAGCTGATGTTCCCTCTGACATTCTATGTCGCCATTATCATCACGATGTTCTTCATCGGCGATGGGCTGCGTGACGCTCTGGACCCAAAGGATCGCTGATATGAGCCTGTTCTCTGTTAAGGACCTAAGCGTCCAGTTCGACACCCCCGATGGTGTGGTCGAGGCCGTCAAAGGCATCAGCTTTGACATTAATCCGGGCGAATGCCTTGGTATTGTGGGCGAAAGCGGGTCCGGTAAAAGCCAGACTTTCATGGCCGCGATGGGGCTGTTGCCTTCAGCGGGTCGTGCAATCGGATCGGCCACGCTGAACGGCAAGGAAATCCTGAATCTGCCGATCAACAAGCTGAACCAGATCCGGGGCGATGACGTCGGCATGATCTTTCAGGATCCGCTGACCGCCCTGACCCCGCATCTGAGGGTCGGGCAGCAAATGCGTGAGGTTCTGCAGGTTCACGAAGGGTTGCAGGGTTCGGCCGCTCGGGCGCGCTGTCTGGAGTGGTTGGACCGGGTCCGCATCCCAGAGGCAAACCGTCGTCTGGATCAATACCCGCACGAATTGTCGGGGGGCATGCGCCAACGTGTCATGATCGCCATGTCGATGTTGTGCAACCCAAAGCTGCTGATCGCCGATGAACCGACCACGGCGCTGGATGTGACGGTCCAGGCCGACATCCTGGACTTGATGGTGCACCTGCAAAAAGACGAAGGCACTGCCATTGCGCTGATCACGCATGACATGGGCGTGGTGGCACGGATGTGTGACCGCATTCAGGTCATGCGTCTGGGTCAGTTTGTTGAGGCCGGGGACACACGCGAGATCTTCCGCGCGCCGCAGCATGAATACACCCGCACCCTGCTTGAAGCGATGCCGCGCATTGATGCCGGTGACGCGCCAAAAGCGCTGGAAGAAACCGACGCACCTTTGCTTAGGGTCGATGACGTGAAAGTGCATTTCCCGATCCACGTGTCGGGCGGGTTGTTCGGGCGCAAGGTACCGCTGAAAGCTGTGGACGGTGTCAGCTTTGACATCCGTAAGGGCGAAACGCTGGGCGTTGTGGGTGAATCCGGCTGTGGCAAATCCACACTGGCGCGGGCGGTTCTGCAGCTGATCGAACCCAGCGGTGGCAATGTCAGCTGGCTGGGCCATCCGATAGTCGGGCTAAAGCGGGCCGAGCTGAACAAGTACCGCAAGGACCTGCAGATTGTGTTCCAGGATCCGCTGGCCAGCCTCGATCCGCGGATGACCATCTCGGCCTCTATCGCCGAACCGCTGAAAACCTATCGCCCGGATCTGACAGAGCGTGAGCGCAAGAAAATGGTCGGCGAAATGATGGAGCGGGTTGGCCTGCAGGCCAACATGATCAACCGCTATCCGCACGAGCTGTCTGGTGGGCAGAACCAGCGGGTCGGGATCGCGCGGGCGATGATCAACAAGCCCAAGCTGATCATTTGTGACGAGGCGGTCTCGGCTCTGGACGTGTCGATCCAGGCCCAGATCGTAGAGCTTTTGAAAGAGCTTCAGCAGGAATTCGGGCTGTCGATGATTTTCATCAGCCACGACCTGTCCGTTGTGCGCGCGGTGTCGAACCGGATCATGGTGCTGTATCTGGGCCGCATCGTTGAACTGGGCGATGGTGAGGTGGTCTGTTCGCAACCGCTCCATCCCTATACCAAATCGCTGATCTCTGCGGTTCCGATCCCCGATCCGGATGTGGAACGGCAGCGTCAACGGCTGAAACTGCCGGGCGAGCTGCCGTCTCCGATGGATCCAAAGGCGGCGCTTAGGTTCCTGCCCAGTCGGTTATCGGCCGGTCAGAACGAATATGTGCCTCAGCTGAACGAGGTCGCCCCGAACCATTTCGTCGCCGAGCATGATCCGCTTGAGACAATCCTGGCGAACACATAAATCCCCTGTCCCCGAGGCCGCATGAACAGCCTCGGGGACAGGTTCGGCTTTGCACGACTTCATGACGATTCTTGGCGTATTCTTGCCAATGAATGGACGAAGGGCCGGATTGTACAACAAAACACCGGTTAATGACGGGTTTCAAAGGCATCAAACGGCGGTTCGTTTTGACTTCCCCTACCCCCGGTGGCACCTTCCTGTCAGATTTTAGACTGCGGCCGCGATGTCATTGATTGTTCTGACTGCGCAGCCTAATAGGAAACCCCGGCCTGCCCTACGCGGTCGGGCAAGAATTGAATTTGAGAGGTAACATGGTACGCAAGGTCACCAAGGCGATTTTCCCCGTTGCGGGATTGGGCACGCGTTTTCTCCCAGCGACAAAATCCGTCCCCAAAGAGATCATGACACTGGTTGACCGTCCTTTGGTTCAATACGCAATCGACGAAGCCCGCGCCGCAGGTATTACCGAATTCATCTTTGTAACTTCGCGTGGCAAATCTGCGCTGGAAGATTACTTTGATCACAACCTCGTTCTGGAACAAGAGCTCAAGGCCAAGGGCAAGGATGACCTGCTTGAAGCGCTGAATGCAACGAATATGGAAAGCGGCGCCATCGCCTATATCCGCCAGCACAAGGCGCTTGGTCTGGGCCATGCGGTCTGGTGCGCCCGCCGGCTGATCGGCGACGAGCCATTTGCCGTAATGTTGCCGGATGACGTCATTGCTGCTGATAAACCCTGTCTGCAGCAGATGGTCGAAGCCTATGAGGAAACCGGCGGCAACATGGTCGCAACGATGGAAGTGCCAAACGAAAAAACCAGTTCCTATGGCGTTCTGGATGTAGGCGAAAACGTCGGCTCCGTGGTACGCGCCAGAGGAATGGTTGAAAAGCCCAAGCCGGAAGAAGCCCCCTCGAACCTGGCCGTTATCGGTCGGTATATTCTGGGGCCGTCAGTGCTGTACAATCTCAACCAAAAGAAAAAGGGCAGTGGCGGTGAAATTCAGCTGACCGATGCTATCGCAGAAGACATCTGTAACGGTGTGCCCGTGTTTGGCTATAAATTCGACGGTCAGCGATTTGATTGCGGCTCGAAAGCCGGGTTCCTTCAGGCAACTGTTGCCTTTGCTCTGGCCCGTAGCGATCTGCGTGATGACCTGAGCCAATATCTGAACGAGATAGTCGCCGCCGGGAAGGCCGCTCAATAGTGCCCGCAACCTTCAGCATGTCGTTTCTAAAGTGACAAAGTCCAAGAACCTTCGAGGCAAGCCGCAATGACCACCATCCATCCCATCATACTCTGCGGAGGGTCCGGCACCCGACTGTGGCCCCTGTCGCGCAAAAGTTACCCCAAGCAGTTCGTCCCTCTGATCGGTGATTCAAGCCTGCTTCAGGATTGTGCTGAACGAATGCAGGGACCCAAGGACGCGCCTTATGCCAAGCCGCTGATCCTTACCAATGATGCATTCCGTTTTGTGGTTCCGGAACAACTGGGCGCGATTGGCATAGATCCGGGCCCCATTCTGATCGAACCCGAAGGGCGCAACACAGCACCAGCGGTTCTGGCCGCCGCGTTGTATCTGGCCGCCAGCAACCCGGATGCGATCATGCTTGTCGCCCCATCGGACCATGTCATCCCGGACAAAGCTGCTTTTCATCAGGCAGTTACCGAAGGCGCGCGCGCGATTTCGGATCGTGGGGATCTCGTCACTTTCGGGATCACTCCGGACCGGCCGGAAACCGGCTATGGATATCTCAAGCTCAGCCATGCCCCAGATACGGGCAACACCGCCATTGCGCTGGACCGTTTTGTCGAAAAGCCTGATCTGCAGAATGCCCAAGCCATGATCGCCGATGGCAGCTATCTTTGGAATTCGGGGATATTTCTGTTCGCGGTCAAAGACATAATAGCTGCATTCAAAGAACATGCGCCCGCACTGCTGGACCCGGTCGGCAAGGCCGTCCGTGAGGCAAAGACCGACCTCGGGTTTCTGCGCCTCGACCCCCAAGCCTGGGGCACGGTCGAGGATATCTCGATCGACTATGCGGTCATGGAGAAAGCCAGCAATCTGAGCGTCGTGCCCTATGCGTCGGGCTGGTCGGATGTCGGCAGCTGGTCGGCAGTTCAAGAGCTGAGCAATCCAGACGCCGATGGCGTTGCCACCACGGGCCAGGTTACCACCATTGACTGCCGGAACGTATTGGTGCGTTCAGAAACCCCCACGCAAGAAGTTGTTGCGATGGGTCTGGAAAACATGATCGCGGTCGCCATGCCCGATGCGGTTTTGGTGGCCAGCATGGACAAGGCTCAGGACGTCAAACAAGCGGTTGCGGCCCTGAAGGCCAAAGGTGCCAAACAAGCGGAGTCGCTGCCGGTCGATCATCGCCCTTGGGGCTGGTTCGAAAGCCTGGTCATCGGGGATCGGTTCCAGGTCAAACGCATTCACGTTCACCCCGGCGCCTCACTAAGCCTGCAATCCCATCACCACCGGTCTGAACACTGGATCGTTGTTCAGGGCACGGCAAAAGTTACGATCGACGAAGATGTGCGCCTGATCTCTGAAAACCAATCTGTCTACATCCCGCTCGGCGCCGTTCATCGGATGGAGAATCCGGGCAAGGTGCCGATGGTTCTGATCGAGGTCCAGACCGGGTCTTATCTGGGTGAGGACGACATCATCCGGTACGAGGATGTGTACGCCCGCAGCTAACCTTTAGCGGCGATTGGTAAACTTAAGGGCAGCTTCGGCTGTCCTTTTTCGTTGAATCCAGACCTTTGGCTACGCCCCATGGAATCCTCCAAACGTTAGCAAATGATTATTCGAACGTTCGGTCAGATCAGACCGGATTCATCCTGGGCACGGCAATGTAGCGCGCAATGCAATAGTCGGACCGACAGCTACAGGAGGACGCCGCCCGTGTCACAGAACTCATCCAGATTGGATTTACCTTTCCTGCAACCTTCGCAGGCTCAGAAACATGTCACCCATAACGAGGCGCTGCGTGCTCTGGACCTGATTGTCCAGCTGAGCGTAGCGTCGACAAACGCCTCGGTGCCGCCTGCGGTGCCGGAACAGGGCGAGATTCACGCGCTCGGTGCCAACCCTACCGGGGATTGGGCCGCGCAGCCGGGCACCCTTGCGGCCTGGTTGGATGACGCCTGGCATTTTGTGACCCCGGGAATCGGCTGGCGGGCCTGGGATGAACAGGCCAACCGGTTGAAGATCTGGGACGGCGCAGACTGGTCCGAACCTCAGGTCGCGACCCAGAACCTGGACGGGTTGGGCATCGCAACCGGGTATGACAGCACCAATCGGCTATCGGTCCGGTCGCCTGCGACGTTGCTCAGCCATGACGGGGCGGGGCACCAGTTGAAGATCAACAAGGCAGCGGCCGGGGATACCGCCTCGCTTTTGTTCCAGTCAAACTGGGTCGGTCATGCGGAGATGGGATTGTCCGGCAACACCGGTTTTTCCATCAAAGTCTCGGCTGATGGCGGATCCTGGACCGAGGCGCTGAGCTTTGACCCAGCCACCGGAACAGCCTCAGGCTCTGCCATTCAAAACGATGCCGAAGACATCACCGCAGGTCGCCTGATGCGGGCCGACTATGGCTACTGCCCCGGAAACCTGCTGGGCTCTGTGTCAGAAACCGCCGGGGTGCCAACCGGCGCGGTCGTCGAACGCGGATCAACCGCCAATGGCGAATACGTCCGGTTTGCGGATGGTACACAAATCTGCACGGGCGTTCTGACGGCCATCGATTGCGTGAACGCCGAAGGATCGCTGTATTCCAGCGCCGAGACCACCTGGAGCTTTCCCGCAGCCTTTGCGTCCGGAACCTCACCCTCGGTCGGTGGCAGTGGCGGCGCGACAAGCCGGTTTATAGGTTTAGGCGCGGCCACTGAAACACAAGTGCCCTTTAAGGTTCTATCGGCATCGTCGGACACAAGCAGCCTGTCCCCAACGGTAATCGCAACCGGTCGCTGGTTCTGAGCTTTAGACCGTCCGGAGCTATGCCCAGGCGGTCATTTGGCGCGCAAATCGGTGTCTGCCTGCTCCAGAAACCACGCATAGGTCTCGCGGATACCATCTTCGAGTCCAACGCGTGCGCGCCACCCCATATCTGCCAGTCGGGACACATCCATCAACTTGCGCAGTGTCCCGTCAGGCTTGCTGACATCCTGAGTGATCTTACCCGTGAATCCGGTTGTTCCGGCCACCAGGGCCGCCAGCTCAGCGATTGAGATATCTTCGCCGCATCCCACATTGATATGGCTCAGCATCGGCTGGGTATTCGCGTCGTAGATATCGCGCGGTAAGTCGAGCACAAACAAGGACGCCTCGGCCATATCATCAACATGCAAAAACTCGCGCCGCGGTTTTCCTGTGCCCCAGATCACCACTTCTTCCAGCCCGTCGCGCTGTGCCTCGTGGAATCTGCGGATCAGGGCCGGCAGGACATGGCTGTTTTCGGGGTGAAAATTGTCTCCGGGTCCGTAAAGATTGGTTGGCATAACCGACCGGTAATCGACACCATGTTGGCGATTATAGCTTTCACACAGCTTGATCCCGGCGATCTTTGCAACGGCATAGGGTTCGTTGGTGGGTTCCAGCACGCCGGTCAGCAAAGCGTCTTCACGCATGGGCTGAGGGACAGCCCGTGGGTAAATGCACGAGCTGCCCAGTTGCAGCAAATGCTTTACCCCCGCTGCAAAAGCCTGATGGATCACGTTGCATTCAATCATCAGGTTTTCGTAAATGAAATCTGCGGGGTAGGTGTTATTTGCGTGAATCCCACCAACCTTGGCCGCGGCTAGGATCACCATATCCGGACGCTCGGTCTGCATAAAATCACGCACGGTGGGTTGGTCGGTCAGATCCAGTTCGGAATGCCTGCGCGTGATCAACTCCAGCGCTTCGCCTTCGTCCTTGCGGTTTTGCAAACGGCGCAGGATTGCGCCGCCAACCATACCACGATGCCCGGCAACATAGATCTTACGCATGAGGGCCTCCTCAGCCGTTTTCCAGGCTCATTGGCAGCTCAAACCCGTGCTCTTTCAAAAGCGCGTGACGTTTGGCCGTCTTCAGGTCTTCGGTCACCATCTCAGCGCACATTTCCTGCACGGTCAGTTCTGGTACCCAACCCAGTTTGTTCTTGGCGTTTGAGGGATCGCCCAGAAGGGTTTCGACCTCGGCCGGGCGAAAATATTGTGGGTCTATCCGCATTACGACGTCACCGGGTTTCAATCCCGGGGCTTTGTCCCCCTCGATCGAAACAACAGTCGCGGTTTCGTCAACGCCTGACCCGGTGAATTCCAGTGAAACGCCAAGCTCGGCTGCCGACCATTCAATGAACTGTCGTACCGAATACTGAACCCCGGTCGCAATCACGAAATCCTCAGGATTGTCCTGCTGCAGCATCAGCCATTGCATCCGCACATAGTCCTTCGCGTGGCCCCAATCCCGCAGACTGTCGATATTGCCCATGTACAGGCAACTTTCCAATCCTTGCGCAATATTTGCCAAACCGCGTGTGATCTTGCGGGTAACAAAAGTTTCGCCCCGGCGCGGGCTTTCGTGGTTAAACAGGATCCCGTTACAGGCATACATGCCATAGGCCTCACGGTAATTGACCGTGATCCAGTAAGAATAAAGTTTGGCAACCGCATAAGGTGACCGTGGGTGGAACGGGGTGGTTTCGCGTTGCGGGGTCTCTTGCACCAGACCGTAGAGTTCCGAGGTCGAGGCCTGATAGAAGCGTGTCTTTTCCTCGAGCCCGAGAAAACGTATCGCTTCCAGCAAACGCAAAGTACCAATGGCATCCACATCCGCAGTGTATTCCGGGGATTCAAAACTGACGGCCACATGGGACTGTGCGCCAAGGTTATAGACCTCGTCCGGCTGCACTTCGCGAATGATTCGCGTCAGGTTAGACGTATCGCTCAGATCACCATAGTGCAGGTGCAGTTTGGGATTGGGAACGTGTGGGTCTTGATAGATGTGGTCGATGCGTTGCGTGTTGAATGAGGACGCGCGGCGCTTAATGCCGTGAACTTCATAACCTTTTTCCAACAAAAACTCGGCCAGATACGATCCGTCTTGTCCGGTAATCCCGGTGATTAATGCCGTTTTTGTCATAGTTCCGCCCTACGAAAACAAATGTGTATGATTGCCGACCCAAAAACAGCAAGAATCCCCGGAATGCAACCCAAGCACGCTGACAGGCATTGAAACCGGCGGAACTTTCTTCGAATGTGTGCGCGCCAAAGGCGGTATTTGTTAAGAAGGGTATTTTAGTATGCGTATTGCGATGATCGGAACCGGCTATGTAGGTTTGGTGTCCGGGGTATGTTTTTCCGATTTCGGCCATGATGTCATTTGCGTCGACAAGGCCGAACAGAAAATTGAGATGCTGCAGGCTGGCGAAGTCCCGATATATGAGCCCGGGCTTGACGTCCTGATGGCCAAAAACGTAGCCGCTGGTCGGCTCAGCTTTTCCACGGACCTGGCCGCAGCAGTGGATGGTGCGGATGCTGTTTTTATTGCCGTGGGCACGCCCACACGTCGCGGGGACGGTCACGCCGATCTGACTTATGTGATGGCCGCCGCAGAAGAAATTGCGCATGCGATTACGGGCTACACTGTGGTGGTAACCAAATCGACCGTTCCAGTTGGCACCAATCGCAAGGTGCATCAGGTCATTTCTGCCGCCAACCCGAAGGCCGAATTCGACGTCGCCTCGAACCCTGAATTCCTGCGCGAAGGGGCCGCCATTGATGATTTCATGCGCCCGGATCGTGTGGTTGTCGGCGTTGAATCAGACCGCGCCGCCGATGTAATGGCGGAAATATACCGCCCGCTTTACCTGCGGGACTTCCCGATCCTGACCACTGATCTGGAAAGCGCAGAGATGATCAAATACGCCGCTAACGCGTTTCTTGCGACCAAGATCACCTTTATAAATGAGATCGCAGGCCTGTGCGAACGTGTTGGCGGCGACGTGAAAGAGGTCGCCCGAGGCATCGGTCTGGATGGGCGCATTGGCAATAAATTCCTACATGCAGGTCCGGGATATGGCGGATCGTGCTTTCCAAAAGACACCGCCGCTCTGGCCCGGATCGGTCAGGAACATGCCCACCCGATGCAGATCACCGAAACCGTCATCCGGGTGAATGACGAGGTCAAGAAACGGATGATCCAGAAAATCCGAGATGTCTGCGACGACAGTTTCAATGGAAAAACGATCGCTGTTCTGGGCGTGACCTTCAAACCCAATACCGACGATATGCGTGATGCGCCCTCGTTAACTATCGTGCCTGCACTGATCGGTGGTGGGGCAACGGTGCGGGTTGTCGACCCTCAGGGGCGTTCCGAAGGTGAGGCCCTGCTGCCCGGCGTCGAATGGTGCGAAGACCCCTATGCTGCTGCTGCTGATGCGGATGTCGTTGTGCTGTTGACCGAATGGAACGAGTTCCGTGCGCTCAATCTGAGCGAACTAGCTGGCACGATGAAATCCCCCCGAATGGTCGATCTGCGCAATATCTATTCCGAACCCGCCGTCAAGAAATCCGGCTTCGATAGTTACGTCGGTATTGGGCGCTGATCTTCGGATCAAGTTTGGATGGCCGATTCAAAACAACCGGCCATCCGTCATTCATTTTGTCAAAACGCCGCCAGATCCCTGAGGAACAGCGCGATACCTGGGAAGTAGATCAGCATAGCCGTCATCAGCGCCAGGATCGCGAAGAACGGCAAAGTGCCCCGGATCACCTCAAGATAAGGTCTGTTGAAAATCGCGATTGCGGTGAAGATATCGCAGCCAAACGGCGGTGTTGCTGATCCGATGGCCATCTGCAGCGTCACCATAACCCCGACAAGAACCGGATCAATCCCCGAGGCATCCACGATCGGAACGAAGATTGGCGTAAGGATGACAAGCACGACCAGCGAGTCGACGAACATACATCCCACGAAGAAGCACAGCGCTATGATGAACAGGATGTATTCCTGCGACGCGCCTTCCAGGTTCAGCGGCTCTAACAGGCCCTGTGGAATCTGTTCGAAGGAAATATACCAGGAAAACGCCTGACCGATCCCGACAAGGATGAACACAACCGCCGTAATCAATCCTGTGCTGAGAGCGGAATCCAAAACGTCGTTGAGTTTCAGTTCCCTATAAATCACGCATTCGACGATCAGCGCATAAAGCACCGAAAACGAGGCTGCTTCGGTCGGGGTCACTGCGCCGGTGTAGATACCGCCGACGATCAGGACCGGGAAACCAAGCGGCAGTATGGCCTTGCGAAACGCTGCGCGCCGCTCGGCACCTGATTTCTTTGGCACCCGCGCGATCAGATCGCCCTGCAGGACGCTGTAGAAATAGCAATAGACCGAAAACATCAGCGCCAGAACAACGCCCGGACCAATTCCTGCAATGAACAGCTCGCCCACGCTGGTATTGGCCAGCGTGCCGTACAGGATCATCCCGATGCTTGGAGGGATGAGGAAGGCGATGTCGCTGGCATTGATGATCAACGCCATGACAAAACTGTCCTTGTAACCGGCCTTCAGCAGCTTTGGCCGCATGATCTGACCAATCGAAACCACGGTCGCCTGAGTCGAACCCGAAACCGAGCCGAACAATGTGCAACTGATGCAGGCCGTGATCGGCAATCCGGCCCGGCGGTGACCGACAAAGGCTTCGATCAGCCCCAGCAGATTATTGGCCGTATGACCTCTCGCCATGATATCGGCGGCGAATATGAACATCGGCACAGCGATCAGCGCGTTTGGCGAAATGCCGGTGACCATCTGCTGGATGATGACGCCAGTATCGCTTTGCGAGAAATGAACAAGGCCAATCAGCGTGGCAACCGCTAGCGGAACAACCATCGGGTAGCTGAGGAACAGCAGAACCACCATCACCATGACCAGAGCAAAGGTGATGACATAGATATCCAGCTCACCAGCTATGACATCGCCAAGGAAATCAAGGAATCCGGGCATCTCAGACTCCTACATCCACTGCGTCATTGTCCTCGACCTCGTACGAGTGCCAGATGCCGACATGAGTGACATTCATGATGAATGCGATCAGATATTGCAGGCTGGCCATAAACAGGCCGACCGGGATCACAGAGTAGATGATATAGACCGGAAACTGCAGCGCCGGGCTCAGACGGTTCAGCTCTTTGATCTCAAGCACGTAGAACACGGACTTGTAGGCCAAAAAGGCCAGCAGCATGCCGGTCGTGATCGAAATCAGCGTCAGGATCACTTTCTTGGACCGACGGGACAGCGTGTCATAAACCGCCGTCATCCGAATGTTCCGACCTTTCCGAACCGCATAGGCAAATCCAAAAAAGGTCACGCTGACAATCAGAAACTGGTTCAGCTCTTCCGAGAAGAACAGGCTTTTGCCAAAGGCGTAGCGGCCAATGGCGTTAGCGGTCGAATTCACCATCATCAACAATATGGCCAGAATGATAACGAATTTCTCGATGAACTCGGTGCCCCTACTCAGGGCGACCAATGCGCTTTTCATGATTTTCCCTCCCTCGGTCCGCCAGTCAGCGTTCCGTAAATGAAAGACGCGACGTCTGAATGAGACGCCGCGCCTTTCAGTGATGTCAGCTTTTATTGCGACGCATTGCTCACCTCGTTAAGCAGGCCGTCGAGGATCTTCTGGGCTTGCGCGCGCGCCGCAGGTTTCTCGGCGTCGTCATAGGCGTTTTCGACCACATCGAAGAATGTTTCATGCAATGTGGCGCTTTGGGCTTCAAAGACAGCGCGCTCGTCCTCGGTCAGGACAATGACCTGCAGATCGGGGCGCTCTGCCTTGACCTTTTCCATGTTTTCCAAGTTGATCTTGATCTGATAGTCATGCGCGGCCTGCTCACCCTTGGCGATAGCGTTCTTGACCATTTCCTGCTGATCTGCAGGCAGGCCGTTGAACCAATCGCTGTTGGTGGAAACAGTGCCGACGTAAGGAAGCTGACCCGGGAAGATTAGGTAATCCTGAACCTCATGCCACTTGGCGTTGTAGATGAAATAGATCGGGTTCACCATGCCATCGACGGTCTTCAACTGCAGCGCGCCATAGACCTCGCCCCAGGACAAAGGCGTCGGGTTGGCGCCAAACGCCTTGAAGGTTTCCACCGGAATGGTCGAAGTGAAGGTACGGATTTTCTGGCCTTCAAAATCCGCCGGGCTGCGGATCGCCTTGTTGGCACCCCAGGCCATGTCACCTTCCGAGATCATGGTGAGCAGCTTCAGGTTCACCTTCTCGAATTTCTCGCTGAGGTCTTCATAGATGGTCGGGCTGGTGGTCAGAACTTCGCGGATCACGTCGATATCACCGCCCAGAACATAGGGCAGATCAAGAACCTGCGCCTCGGGCACATAAGACCCCAGGTGACCGGTCCCCACCGATACGAACTGGACCGTACCCTTAGATGTCAGCTCGACAATATCGTTCTCGGTACCCAACTGACCATAGTAGTAGATGCGCACTTTGATGTCGCCATCAGACTGCTCTTTGACACTTTCGGCGAAGGCCTGTGCAAAGATATCCTGTACGTCGCCTTTGTCCTCTTCCGAGGCGAATTTCCAGGTGTCCGCAAAGGCAGCAGTCGACAGACCTGCCGCGAAAACCGCCGAGGTTATCAGCTTGCTAAAAATGGAGGTCATTCTGTTAGTCCTTTCTTGCCCGCTCATGCGAGCCCTTCTGAGATGATGACAAGAGGACGTAAATCCTGCGTCCTCGCCTGCTGGTTGGTTCTCTTGCACAGGGCGCCGTAACCGGCCGCGCCTGACGGCGTGGTCGCGATTCCAAGTGCTGTGACAGCTTCTGCGGCTGCCTGGCCTTCTTCTTCGGAAAGGGTTTCGTAGCTCACGCCGCAGCGCTCGAGCACATCCCAGGCCACGATCGACGGTGCCTTGCAGTCAAGCCGACCCATATTCGAATCCGGCCCATCGCTGCGGGTGGCCCGTCCGGCCAAGTGACTGGCCCGCAAACAGGACGCAGCGCCGGGTTCGACAACGATCAGTTCAGGCTGTTCCGCCCAGTTCAGACGGATCATATGCGACATTGCGGCGGCCAACCCACCGACACCGGCCTGCAGATAGACATGCGTAGGCCACTGCCCCGAAGCCTCGAACCGGGCGCGCAACTCTTCGGCGATGACGCAATAGCCCTCCATCACCAGTTTCGGAATCTCGGTGTAACCAGGCCAGGTTCCGTCGGCCAAAAGCGTGGCACCGGTGGTTTTGGCGTCAGCAATAGCGGCGGCGACGCTTTCGTCATAAACATCGCCCGAACGGACAACCTCGGCACCGAAGGTTCTAAGACGGTCGCCGAACCCTTGTGGTACGGTCTGCGCCAGATGAATTCGCGCCTTTGCACCCATCGCCCGCGCCCCAGCCGCAACGCCCATTCCGTGGTTGCCTGCACTTGCGCAGACGAATGTGTGGCCAGATGCGAATTCTCGAAAAGCGGCATCCTTCATCCGCGTGAGGGAGAGCGTTTCACCGGTATTCTCGAGCCATGCATCCTCGAGAAGGCGTGCAACCGCATAGGGCGCCCCCAAAGCTTTGAACGCGCCAAGCCCCATACGCTCTGTCTCGTTCTTGACCAGAATGCTCTGACCATCAGGCCCCGTGATTTCAATCAGCGGCGATACAGCGTAGGTCTCTTGCCCCTGAAAAAACTCCTGCGCACGGACGAAATCCGGGGCGAAGCTTAGGTCGTCGGTCGCTGTCATGTATTTTTCATCCGCTTTTTCCATGTGCAGAGATTGTGCATGACCGACCTATTTCTATTTATCGTATTTGACCCTAATCTCGATAATATGTTTCAAACCTGCCTCTTCCATCGCGAGGATTTTTCATGAACCAACAACTTGATGATGCAGACACGATAATCCTCAGAACCCTGCAAAGGGATTGTCGAATCGGGCTGGAACAGCTGGCGCAAGAATGCAGTCTTTCTGTTCCCTCGGTGCAGCGGCGGCTCAAGCGGTTGCGAGAATCCGGGCTGATCCTGAAAGAGGTCGCGGTGCTCAACCCGTCGCGCTTTGACTATAAGATGACCTTCATTGTTCTGGTCGAACTTGACCGGGAATCGCTTCAGCAACTCGATCTGTTCCGAAAACGCGCCAGGAACGAGCCGCAAGTTCAGCAATGCTATTATGTGACCGGTGATGCCGATTTTGTTCTTATCTGCGTCGCGCAGGACATGGAGGATTTCGAGGACCTGACCCATCGCTTGTTTTTCGATAACTCGAACGTCCGCAGATTTCGCACATCCGTCGCGATGGACCGTACAAAGATTGGTCTGGAACTTCCGATCTGAACTTGGCGCTTTTGTGCAATTTTTTCTGCTTTAGGGCCGGAAATTTGATGCGAAACACGCAGCCCTATCCTGTAGAACCGATGCAACTCACACGCGGATGAAGAAATGAGCGATTTAGAAAACCGTATGATCGCGCTTCGGCGGGATTTGCACAGGCACCCGGAACTGGGCTTTCAAGAGAAGCGAACCAAGTCGGTTGTCGCTGAACGGCTGCGTGCCCTTGGGATCGAAGTGCACGAAGGCGCAGGCGTTCTCGGTGTGCTTCGATCCGGCGGTGGCAACAAAGCCATTGGCCTGCGTGCTGACATGGATGCGCTTCCAATCACCGAAACCTCGTCCCATGACTATGTCTCTACCTCACCCGGTGTGATGCATGCTTGTGGCCACGATGGACATACAACCATGCTGCTTGGGGCGGCAGAGCGTCTGGCGAAAGAACCTACCTTTGACGGTACGGTTGTTTTTCTATTCCAGCCAAACGAAGAGCACGGCCTGGGCGCGCGCGCGATGATCGACGACGGTGTGCTAGAGCAATTTCCGGTCGAAGAAATCTATGCAATCCACAATTTGCCAGGGGCTCCAACCGGTCAGATTTCGACCCGCACCGGTATTATCTGTAACAGTGAAACCCTGTTCGAGATCACGGTTAAAGGCCAGGGCGGTCATGCCTCGATGCCACAAACCGGCGTTGATGCAATTACCGTAGGGTCCGAGATTGTGGTGGCATTGCAGACCGTGGTGGCACGAAAGCTTGCGCCCGCCTCTGGCGCGGTAGTGTCCGTGACCGAATTCCTGACGGACGGCCAGCGAAATGTCTTACCGGGCAACGCCACTCTCAAAGGAGATTTCCGCGCCAGATCGCCCGAGGACCGCAGCGCCATCGAAGGGTTCATGCGCCAGATCGCCGAGGGGATTGCGGCGGCGCATGGCATTCAGGCCTCGGTCAGCTTTGACACGCAATTCGTCGAGACCATCAACGCCGCTGCCCCGGCCCAAGCGGTCTATCGTGCCGCCGAGGCCGCTGGGTGTGACCTGATCAAGGATCGGCAGCCGATGAGTTTTTCAGAGGATTTCGCCCAGTTTTCGACCGCCGTGCCAGGATGTTTCCTTTTGCTGGGCAATGGCGAGACCGGGCCACATGGCCAACCGCTTCATGCTTCTGACTATGATTTCAATGATGAACTGCTGCCGATCGGAGCTGAATTCTGGGTCCGATTGGTTCAGGACCGGTTGCCCCTGCGAAAGGATCAAAAGTCATGAACGCCCCACGACGTGGTTTTGACCAACAAGAATTCGCAACGCGTACCGCAGCGGCGCAGACAAAGATGGCCGAAACCGGTATGGCGGGCATATTGCTGACAACTGAACCGGATGTGCGCTATTTCAGCGGGTTCCACACGCTGTTTTGGCAAAGCCCGACCCGCCCATGGTTCCTGTTCATCCCGGCATCCGGCAAGCCCATCGCAATCATCCCTGAGATCGGCGCAGACCTTATGCGGCGAACCTGGGTCACAGATATCCGCACCTGGGGCGCACCTGCACCAAAGGATGACGGTATCGGGCTGTTGACCGATCTGCTGGCGCCGCTTGCCAGCCGCGGCGAGACTGTCGGCCTGATGAAGGGCCACGAAACCCATTTACGGATGCCGCTTGGCGATTATGAGCGGCTGTTGGTGGGCCTGAATGGGCTAAAGATCACTGACGCGACCGAGATCGTCCGGGGCTTGCGAATGGTGAAATCCGAGGCCGAGATCGAAAAACTCACCTATATCTGCGCCATCGGGTCGCGCACATTTGAGCAGGTGCCCGAAATCGCCCGCGAAGGGCAGCCGCTTGAGGATGTGTTCCGCTCCTTTCGGCGCGAAGGGCTGGCGCAGGGTGCCGATGATGTTCCGTATTTGGTCGGCGGTGCGGATACGGGCGGCTATCACGACGTCATCTCGCCCCCGTCCCGCCGACCACTGGCGCGCGGCGATGTGCTGATGCTCGACACCGGTTCCAACTGGGACGGGTATTTTTGCGACTTCGATCGGAATTGGGCCATTGGCCGCGCCGATGACGCCTCACGCCATGCATATGATGTTCTTTGGCGCGCGACTGAGGCCGGGATGGCCGCAGCTCGCCCCGGAGCGACTTGCCGAGAATTGTTTCAAGCGATGCAGAAGGTGATCACGGAGCTCGACGATCAGGGTGGTGACGTCGGCAGGCTGGGTCATGGGCTTGGCATGCAGCTGACCGAATGGCCCTCGCACACCAGTTGGGATACAACCGAGATCGCCGAAAATATGGTACTGACCCTTGAACCATCGCTTGGCTATGGCGACGGTCGGGTCATGGTGCACGAAGAGAACATCGTCATACGTGCAAGTGGGGCGGAGCTTTTGACCAAACGCGCCGCGCCTGAACTACCAATCATCTGAGGCCAATCATGAAGCTTGATTTCGAAACAGACGAAGGCATTGGCACCCGCGCCAATCTGGGTGTGATTGTTCTTGAGACTGACGAGACGTTAGAGAACGAATTCTCTCGGATCATGTGCCTAGCTGGTGTCGCGCTCTATCACAGCCGGATTCCGATGGTGCCCGAAATCCGACCCGACACATTGGCACGGATGGAACAGGACTTGCCTGCGACGGCACGGCTTTTGCCACCATCGCTCAGCTTTGATGCAATCGGATTTGGCTGTACCTCGGCCTCGACCGTGATCGGGTCCGAGAATGTGGCCAAGGTGATAAAGACGGTCTGCCCGGATGCACGTGTGACAGATCCGTTGGCGGCAATCATCGCTGCCGGTCAGCATTTAGGAGCCCGACGATTGGGCTTCGTCACCCCCTATATTCCCGAAGTTTCCGCTGGGATGCGCACAAAGCTGGAACAGGCCGGTTTCGAAATCGCAGGTTTCGGGTCGTTCGAGGAAGGAAATGATCGCGTTGTTGCGCGGATCACAGAAGGGTCGATCCTTGACGCTATTGAAAAGGTCGCGGCTCAAGCGCCCTGCGATGCTGTCATTGTCTCTTGCACGAATCTGCGATGCCTTGACGTCATTGTTCAGGCAGAAGAAAAGATCGGGATTCCAGTCATTTCCAGTAATCAGGCGCTTGCCTGGCATATGCTTCGATTGGCCGGCATTGAGGACCTCAACCCTCAGTTCGGACGGCTCTTTGGATAGAGCGAGAAGGGTGTCCGCCTAGGGCGCTTTCGTTCAAGCAGGCGATTTGAGGCCAAGCGTTGCCAGAGTTGCAGCCATTGTCTGGCCCCAACGGTCCTGCAATGCGCTGTTTGTGTTGCGACGCAGGCCCATTGATTTCAACAGCTCGAACCGTTTCGGGTCATCGCCGCCGAAGGACACCGCAACCCGAGGCCACCAGTAAGTGACCGAGTTCTGCATGTCGTCCGCCGCACCGTTCTCGATCAGTTTGACCGCCCCTTCCAACGCCAGCTCGCCATGATGTGCCTCGACCGGGGCGATGGATCGGAAGGCTTCGGCCAGAGGCTGATACGAGATGGTGGAATACTCGGCCAGTTGTTCGGCCACCGCGCGGCTCATCAGCAGGTTCATGACCACAGCGTCTGTCCAGCCGGACAGCGGATAGTTGAACACCGCCAGACGCATGTCATGCTCGGACCGGGTGGCCCCTATATCCGCATCCCGCGACAAGCGCATGGTCCAAGGATGGTGATTGGCATAGCGTTCGGTATCTGCGCCAAATTCGCCCATGATGCTGAGAACACAATTTGCGTGGTCTGACTTTTCCAGCACGATCTTTGCGGCGGCGATCCGTTCCTTGATCCCCGGCCCCTGATTGATGATGTCGGCAAACCCGGCAGCCCCAGCCAGTTCGCTGTCGACAAATGTCGCCATCAGCTTCATCAGCTCGGCCCGATAGCGAGGCGGCACGTTCGATGGGTTGGTCAGAACACCGCCTGCGGCCAGATAGCTGTCGAGTGTCATTGAATCGGACATATCTGCCCCCTTTCTACCGGTCGTAATCGACGACCACGCGGTCTGTTACCGGGTAGGCCTGGCAGCTTAGCACATAGCCTTTTTCCACTTCGTAATCTTCCAGCGCGTGATTGGCGAGCATCTCGACCTCACCCTCAAGCACCTTGCAGCGGCAGGTCGAACAGACACCCGCCTTGCAGGCAAACGGGGCATCCATAGCGTTTGCAAGGGCCGCCTCAAGGATGGATTGGTCCTTGGGTATGGTCACGGTCTGAGTGGATCCATCCAGCGTGATCGACGCGCTGCTTTGATTGCCCTGCGTACCCGTTTCTGCCGAAACGGGCTTAGCCTTGGCCCGTCCGGGCTGGGCGCTGGCGAACAGTTCAAACTTGATCTGGCTGTCATCCAGTCCGTGTTCGCGCAATGCGGCGGCAATGCCCAGCATCATCGGTTCCGGGCCGCAGATAAATGCGGTGTCGACATGGTCGATATCGACCCAATGTTTGAACAGCTGCGCGCATTTTTCCTGGGTCACCAAACCGGTGAACAGCTCGATCTCTTGTGAATCCCTCTCAAGAACGTGGATCACGTTGAGGCGACCCATATAGAGGTTCTTGAGGTCTTCGAGATCCTCGCGGAACATGATCGTGTTGATGCCCTTATTGGCATAGATAAGGGTAAAGCGTGATTGCGGTTCCTGTGCGAGGGTCGTTTTGAGGATCGACAGGACCGGAGTAATCCCCGAGCCCCCTGCAAAGCCCAGATATTGCTTTTCCGCACCCGCATCTATCGGAGTTTGAAAGCTGCCCATCGGCGGCATGGCCTCGACGATGTCGCCGATATTCAGTTCAGTATTCGCCCATCCGGAAAATGCGCCGCCTTCAACGCGTTTGATGCCAACCTGCAGCACGCCTTCATCCTTGCCCGCGCAGATCGAGTAGGACCGGCGCAGTTCTTCGCCCTCAAATTCGCGACGAAATGTCAGATATTGACCGGCGGTGAAATCGAACTGATCTGCAGCGCCGTTCACAGGTTCCAGTGTCACCACCACCGCATCGCGAGTGGTTTTGTGGATATCTGTGACTTTCAGGTCGTGGAAACGTGCCATCCGGTGGTCCTCCTCAGATGCACTTGAAATAGTCAAATGGTTCCAGGCAGTCGGTGCATCGCCAATGCGCCTTGCAAGGCGTCGAACCGAACTGGCTGACCTTCTCGACCGCTTTGCTGCCGCAGCGTGGACAGCGATCCGGGCCGCCTGCCGGTTGCGGCGGGGCAATGCCATAGTCTTCCAACCGGGCGCGGCCCTTTTCGCTGAGCCAGTCGGTGGTCCAGGCCGGGGCGATGCTGGTTTCGATCTGCACGTCACTGATCCCGCGATCGTGCAAGGCGGTTTCGATATCCAGGCTGATAATGGATGTTGCCGGACAGCCGGAATAGGTTGGAGTGACCGTCACCTTCAACGTCTCGTCCTGCCACTGCACATCGCGCACAATGCCAAGATCGACCACCGAAATCACCGGAATTTCAGGGTCAGGAACAGCATCCAGCCATTCCCAGATTTGTTTGGTCGATGCCCGATCCATCGGCGTTACCAGCTTGCTTCGGGATAGGCGCGTTGCAGCCACTGCATCTGTGTCAACAGATGACCCAGATGTTCCGTATGCATCCGCCCGTCACGCCCACCTTTATGGGCAAACGCGCCTTCCGGGATCGTCAAGGTCGCCTCGGACAGGATCCGCTGCACCAAAGCGTCAAACTCCGCGCTCAGATCCGCGGGGTTCGGCGCAATGCCCGCCGCGACCATCTCGGCGTCAACTTCGTCGCTGGTGAACATCTCGCCTACATACGGCCACAGGTAGTCCAGAGCCGACTGCATCCGGGCGTGGCTTTCCGCTGTTCCGTCCCCCAGACCAACCACCGTGTCGCCCGAGCGTTCCAGGTGATATGCCACCTCTTTACTGGCTTTCGCGGCAATGGCCGCGACACGGTCATCCGTAGAGTTGAGCAAGCGTCCCAGCATGATGGAATGCCATGCATCGAACAGGAACTGGCGCATCAGGGTCCGGCCAAAATCCCCATTGGGAACCTCGACCAGCAGCACATTGCGGAAATCCCAGGCATCGCGCAGAAAGGCCAGATCGTCAGCAGTTTTGCCGCCTTGGATTTCCCCCGCCAGACCCAACCACATCTGAGTCTGCCCGATCAGGTCCAAGGCCGTGTTGGCCAGTGCGATATCCTCTTCCAGCACCGGCGCATGGCCGCACCATTCGCTGACGCGATGGCCAAGGACCAGGTCGTTGTCGCCCATCCGTAGAAGGAATTGTACAAATGCCGTGTCCCGGTCCATCACATGGCCCCCACTTCATCGGGGATGTCGAAAAAGGTCGGGTGACGATAGACCTTGCTTTCGCTGGGCTCGTATAATGGGCCCTTGTCGCTGGGCGAGGAGGCCGAGATATTATTCGCCTCGACCACCCAGATCGACACACCTTCGTTGCGGCGGGTATAGACATCGCGCGCGTTCTTGATGGCCATCTCCGCGTCAGGGGCATGCAACGAGCCGACGTGACGGTGACTCATACCATGCTGACCGCGGATAAAGACTTCCCACAAGGGCCATTCGTTTTTCATCGGGTTTCCTCCTCAGGGTCGACTTATTCGGCAGCCACTGTGCCAGAGCGTTTCTTTTCGGCATGGGCCATCAGCCCGTCGCGCACCCATTTGCCGTCGTCCCAGGCTTGGTTTCGGGCGGCCAGCCGGTCGGTGTTGCAGGGGCCATTGCCACTGATGACATCGAAGAACTCAGACCAGTCGGGTTCTGAGAAATCATAATGGCCGCGATCGTCGTTCCAATTCAGCTTTGGGTCAGGGATGGTCAGGCCCAGATACTCGGCCTGTGGCACAGTCTGATCGACGAATTTCTGACGCAGCTCGTCATTGGTGTTCATCTTAATCTTCCATTTCATCGACTGCGTCGAATGCACCGAGTCCTTGTCGGACGGTCCAAACATCATCAGCGATGGGTACCAAAAGCGGTTCAAAGCGTCCTGCGCCATTCGTTTCTGGTCCGGCGTGCCTTCGGCCATCTTGCGGATGGCGTCATAGCCCTGACGCTGATGAAAGCTCTCTTCTTTGCAGATGCGGATCATGGCGCGTGAATAGGGACCGTAAGACGTGCGCTGCAACGGCACCTGGTTCATGATCGCGGCGCCATCCACCAGCCAGCCAACGGCACCAACATCAGCCCAGTTCAGGGTGGGATAGTTGAAGATGGACGAGTATTTCATGCGCCCGTCCAGCAGCATTTCGGTGATCTCATCCCGGCTGACACCCAGTGTTTCGGCGGCGCAGTAAAGGTACAGACCATGCCCGGCCTCGTCCTGAACTTTTGCCAACAGGATCGCCTTGCGTTCCAGTGTGGGTGCCCGTGTGATCCAGTTCGCCTCGGGCAGTTGTCCAACGATTTCGGAATGGGCGTGCTGGCCGATCTGGCGGATCAGCGTCTTGCGATAGCCTTCGGGCATCCAATCCTTGGGTTCGATCTTTTCGTCAGCGTCTATGCGCGACTGAAAGGCAGCGAGCTTTGCAGGATCTTCCTGTGTCGCCTCGGACTTAACCATCTGAGCATACATGTCCCGTCATCTCCCCTATACGCGTTCAAGAATAAGCGCTGCGCCCTGACCGACGCCGACACACATGGTGCACAGCGCGTATCGCCCGCCCGTGCGCCGCAACTGATAGGCCGCGGTCATAACCAACCTTGCGCCGGACATGCCCAACGGGTGGCCAATGGCAATCGCGCCCCCATTCGGGTTCACCTGTGGCGCGTCGTCTGGCAGACCCAGTTCGCGCAGTGTCGCCAGACCCTGGGACGCGAAGGCCTCATTCAACTCTATCACGTCCATTTGCTCGATGCTCAGCCCGGCGCGGGCCAAAACTTTGCGGCTAGCCGGAACCGGGCCAATGCCCATGACACGCGGCTCAACCCCGGCGACAGACATGCCCACGACTCGGGCCATCGGGGTCAGGCCGTTCTTTGACGCTGCCGCCTCATTGGCCATCAAAATGGCCGCAGCGCCGTCATTGACGCCCGAGGCGTTGCCAGCGGTCACCGTCTTATCCGGCCCGTTGACACCTTTGAGACCAGACAGTTTGTCCACGGTAACATCTGGGCGCGGATGTTCATCCGTATCAACAATGATCGGATCACCCTTGCGTTGCGGGATCGTGACCGGGGTGATTTCATCCCGGAACAGACCTGCCTCATGCGCGGCGGCCCATCGGGCCTGACTGCGCGCCGCAAAAGCATCTTGGTCATCGCGGCTGATACCAAAGTCTTCGGCCACATTGTCGGCCGTTTGCGGCATCGAGTCGATGCCATAGGCCTGTTTCATCTTCGGGTTCACAAAGCGCCAACCGATTGTGGTGTCATAGACCGCATTGCTGCGGGTAAAGGCCGAGGTCGCCTTGGGCATCACAAAGGGCGCGCGCGACATGCTTTCGACACCGCCGGCCACAGCCAGATCATAATCGCCCGCCTTGATGCCCCGCGCTGCCATTCCAACCGCATCCATTCCACTGGCGCACAATCGGTTCACTGTTGTTCCAGGCACATCAACCGGCAATCCAGCCAACAAGGCCGCCATCCGCGCCACATTGCGGTTGCTTTCACCCGCCTGATTGGCATCGCCATAGATCACATCATCAACGCTGGCCCAATCAACCTGCGGGTTGCGCTCTTTCAGGGCGGCCAATGGAATCGCGGCCAGATCATCTGTCCTGACTGACGACAAAGCCCCCCCATATCGCCCAATCGGAGTGCGCGTCGCGTCGCAAATGAATGCGTCCATCACTTAATTCTCCTGTAGGTGCTGATCCGTATCATTGACCGCATGGTCGGTTTTTAGGGCGTCCATCGATTCGAGGCAAGCTTAATGTTACGAGTTCTTTTTCTTTTTTAGCTTTTCTGTAACATTTGGCGCGAGAGAAACGCCGCAATAATCGCCGAATGACCAGCATCGGGCGGATCAGATAGGTGACGCTAAAGAAAACCTAGCTGTCCAGCTCGGCTTCCAAGGATTCCAAATCAGGGCGCGGCAGTTTTTCCAACAACTGAGATACAGCCGCCCGGCATGTAGGGCCTTTCCAGTCAGCGGGCAGAAACGCTGCAGGAAAGGCGGGATGGCGCAGAACAATACGGCGCCAATTATGCACGATCAGGACACGCAGAATGGCCGTCTTCATCGGGTCGCCCGCCCCCTCAGATGGCATCTCTTGGTCGATGATCTGTGTCGATCTCAAGAACTGATCATAGGCGGTTTTCAACGCCTCTGGCCCGCAGAGATCCCGAAGCCAGCCAGGAACAGAGATAGCACTGCTTTCCACGCCCATCAGCTCTTCAAGACCCGCCGGAACCTGACCCGGAGCCATCGACGTTGCGGGATTGAGAGAGATGTAGTCCCCAGTCAGCATCAGGTCAGCCAATTCTTTGCGCGATGGGTCCGAATTGCTGGCGATAAGTACATGCCAGAGGCCGGGTTCCGGCGCTTCCTTGGCATAGATACGCGGTGCGGCGGTCACACTCTGATGACGGCCAAACGCGGTCAGGCGGTGAAAGCTGCTGCGCCCTTTGCGGGTGCTTTCAATCCAGCCATCCTTGCGCAGCCGATGCAGGGCAACACGCGTGGCTTCGGCCTTGATCCCGGCAAGGCTGGTCAGTGCGGTGATCACCGCACCACTTATCTGATCTGTTTCTTCCTGCGCCAGATCACCGAATATCGTCACCAGCACGGACCACACCCGTTGCGTACCCTCAGAGGTCAGATGGCTAACGCAGGTTTCAAACCAATCAGGGGCTGAATCTTTCATACGGCAAGTATAATCGGGCCAGATCGAATTACCATCCGGCCCAAGAATCTTAGTAGGCCACCATGGTCAGCAGCTCATATTCGGCCACAGGCTCATCATCTTGCTGGGTCAGGGTGACATGCCAGCGCACCTCGCCATATTCATCATTGCGGCGGGTTTTCTTTTTGACCGTCAGGCGCACCTTGATGCTGTCGCCTGCCTCTACCGGTTTCATAAAGCGCAGGTTATCGAGCCCAGTATTGGCCAGGACCGGCCCCTCGTTCGGTTCCACAAAAAGACCCGCCGCGAATGACAGCAAAAGATATCCATGCGCGACCCGGCCCGGAAAGAACGGGTTACGCTCAGCTGCGGCCTGATCCATATGGGCATAGAAGGTGTCGCCGGTGAATTCGGCGAAATGTTCAATGTCTTCCATGGTCACGGTCCGCGGTGCGGTGTGGATCGTCTCACCAATGGCCAGATCGTGATAGCGGCGTGTAAATGGATGGGCTGGCGCATTGATCTCGGCTGCACCCGGCACCCATCTCTCGCCAATAGCTGTCAATATGTCCGGCGATCCTTGAATCGCCGTACGTTGCATATAATGCATCACACCGCGCACACCGCCCATTTCCTCGCCACCGCCAGCACGGCCGGGACCGCCATGGACCATATGCGGTAAAGGAGAGCCATGGCCTGTGGATTCTTTCATCGAGTCTCGGTTGTTGAAATAGAGCCGCCCATGATAGGCCCCTGCCCCCATAACAAATTTGCGGGCAACATCAGCATCATGTGTGATGACTGAGGCCACCAGAGACCCCTGCCCTCTGTTCGCCAGCTCAATCGCGTGGTCGGTATCGCGATAGCCCATGATTGTACTGACGGGCCCAAAGGCTTCGGTATCATGCACACGTAGCGCGGCATCGGGATCGCTGCAATGGAACAGCATCGGTGGCAGAAAGGCGCCCTTATCTGCATCGGCCCCATCGACCACGAAGTCGTCCGGGTTGCCAAAGACGCA
The DNA here is from genome assembly GCF_059611265.1 of Ruegeria sp. CDSA241. Lineage (NCBI taxonomy): Bacteria > Pseudomonadati > Pseudomonadota > Alphaproteobacteria > Rhodobacterales > Roseobacteraceae > Ruegeria > Ruegeria sp. CDSA241. Next base: position 36,988 of record NZ_JBXWPF010000009.1, on the reverse strand, counting down.
CTCGGCCTCGTGCCCTATAATCACGGCCTTCTCCAAAACATCGCGCTTCTGACTGGCCGAGACCAGCGCACCCATTCGGGTGGTTTCCAGTTTCGGATCCCCGATGGTGGTCTTTGCCAAACGCGCGGACAGCGCCTCAATCACGGCCTGCACATGCGGCTCGGGCGCGATGATCCTGCGGATGGCAGTGCATTTCTGACCCGCCTTGGTGGTCATCTCGCGCTGAACCTCTTTGACGAACAGATCGAATTCGGGCGTTCCCGGCGCGGCATCAGGGCCCAGGACCGAGCAGTTCAAGCTGTCCTGCTCCGCCACGAACCGGACCGAATTCTCCAGGATTACGGGGTTCGCGCGCAGCTTCAGCGCCGTATCCGCCGAGCCTGTAAAGCTGACCACATCCTGCATGGTCAGGCGATCGAGCATGTCGCCCAGCCCGCCTGACACCAGTTGCAATGCACCGTTGGGCAATATGCCCGACTCGAGCATCAGCCGAACGCACAGCTCGGTCACATAGCAGGAATTTGTGGCCGGTTTGACGATAGCCGAAACCCCCGCCAGAAGAGTCGGAGCCAGCTTTTCCAGCATGCCCCAGACCGGAAAGTTGAAAGCGTTGATATGGATCGCAACACCTTTCAACGGGGTGCAGATATGTTGCCCCAGAAAGGTGCCATTGCGCGAAAGCTGCTCGACCTCGCCGTCGAGATAGACATGCCCGTCCGGCATCTCGCGCCGCCCTTTTGAGGCAAAGACGAACATCGTGCCAATACCGCCGTCAATGTCGATCAGATGATCCGCCTGGGTTGCGCCGGTATTGAAGGACAGATCGTACATCGCCTGCTTGTGCTTGCCCAGATGAACAGACAGCGCCTTGAGCATCTTGGCCCGCTGGTGAAACGTCATCTTACGCAGCGCAGGACCACCAACATTGCGCGCATGATCCAGCATTCCCTGAACGTCCAAGGCGTTGTTTCCGGCTGTTGCGATCACCTCTCCCGTCACCGCGCTTGCGATGTTGCGGGCACCTGCCCCCGGCGCAATCCACTCGCCCGCAGCAAAACTGGAAATCTGTTGGATCGTCATAGGTTTCTCCTTACTCGCGGCAGGGCTAGCGCGCGGGGCATTTGCGATATCTTATTATTAACCGTACGGTCGGTCAATAAATTTCAGAACAAGCAGCACGGCTAGTTCAAACCTGCGCGGGCAGGTGGGCGAACCCCCGAAACCGGATACGCCCCCCACGCTGAGCACTTTCCGTGATCTGGTAATCAGGGAACCGGTTCAAAAACCGGCTAACGGCAACCCGACCTTCCATCCGGGCCAAGGTCAAACCAACGCAAGTATGCGGCCCGCCCGCAAACGCGTGGTGCTTGTTGGGACGGCGATCCAACATCATGTCATCGGGGAAATCAAATTGTCGCGGATCGCGATTGGCCGCGCCGATGCAAAGATGCAGATCGGTTCCTGCTGGAATGACATGTCCGTGAAATTCCACCTCTTCAGTGGTCAGGCGATTGCCGAACTGGTTCGGGCTTTCCAGACGCAAAAACTCGTCCACTGCGGTAGAAATCAGGTCTGGATTAACCAACAGCTCGGTCCGCTTATCCCTGTGGCGGTCCAACAGATCCAAAGCGTTGCCTATCAGGTTTGTCGTGGTCTCATGCCCGGCATTCAGAATGAAGATGCAGTTCTGGTACAGTTCAACCTCGGTCAGGCCGCCCTCGGTGTCATCCTGTATCAACCGGGTCAATACATCGGTCTCCGGGTTGCCCGGATTGGCCCTGCGGTCGTCGATGATATCGCGCAGAAAGGCTTTGAACTCGCGGACTGCGCGGTTGCCCCAATCTTCCTGCTCGGGCGTCAGCTGCGGTTCCAACGCCCCGAGAATGGCCAAGGACCACTCACGCAACGGCTCGCGCTCGGACCGAGGGATGCCCAGCAGGTTGCCGATGATTTCGATCGGGATCGCCCCGGCAAAATCCTCGATCAACTCAACTGTGCCCTTGGCCTGCATTTGATCCAACAGCCCGTCGACAAGTTCGATCAGACCCGGCTCCATCTGCGCCAAAGCGCGCGGGTTCATCGCGCCCACCATCACCTTGCGGACACGCGAGTGCAAGGGCGGATCATTGAACACAAGACTGGTGGTGTGATGTTCAAACAATGGGCTATCCACCCCGTATTTGGGGCCAAACACGGCCTTCTTGTCCGAAATGAACCGCGTTGTGTCCCGATAGATGATGTCCAGATCCTGATGTCGTGACAGGATCACCGACCCATCGGGTTGCAGGCAGACGGGCGTATCTTCACGCAGCGCCCTATAGGTAGGATAGGGATCATCGTGGAACCCGTCAGGCAGCTTGGTCAGCGCAAACATCAGTGGCCCATCGCCCCCATCTGTTCCGGCAGAACCAGCACAAGCCAGGGCACCAGAACGATCAGGGCCAGCCGAAAGATATCTGCGATCCAGAACGGAGTTACCCCTCTGAAGATCGTCCCAGTCGACACATCCCCGACCACACCCTTCAGAATGAACACGTTCAGCCCCACGGGCGGGGTGATCAGGCTGATTTCGGTGACGACGACCACAACAATGCCGAACCAGATCGGGTCATATCCCAGCGATGTGACCAGAGGAAAAAAGATCGGCACGGTCAGCAGTAGCATCGACAGGGATTCAAAAACACACCCCAAAATGATGTAGATGCCAAGGATCATCAGGATCACCACAAAGGGCGCAACGTCATACGCTGTGACCATGGCGATCAGCGCTTCGGGCAAACCGGCGAGGTTGATGAAGTTCGAAAATATCTGCGCCCCGATCAGGACCGAGAACAGGGCCGCAGCGGTCGCGGTGGTTTCCTTCAAAACCTCGAATGTTGAACCCAGGCTAAGCCCGCCGCGCGACAAGGCAATCAAAAAGGCGCCCATGGCCCCCATCCCTGCCGCCTCGGTCGGGCTGAAGGTCAGGTTCAGCGGTTGAAAATCGAAGGCACCATAAAGCCCGCCAATGACCAGAAAGAACAGCAGCAACACGGCCCAGACCGAGCGCAAGGCCCTCAGGCGCTCGACCCAACCGTGGCGTTCGCCTGCCGGTCCCGCCTCTGGTTTGCGCCAGACGGTCCAGCGCACCGCGAGAAGATAAAAAAGAATGCCAAGCACACCGGGGATAATGCCCGCAACAAACAGTTTGCCAATCGAGGTTTCCGTCAGCAGGCCATAAATGACCAGGATCACCGAGGGCGGGATCAGGATGCCAAGCGTGCCACCCGCTGCAATCGACGCAGTCGAAAGCTCATCCGCATAACCATACCGGCGCATTTCCGGCATCGCGACCTTGGACATGGTGGCCGCTGTCGCCAGAGACGACCCGCAAATTGCCGAGAACCCGCCGCAGGCCGCGACAGTCGCCATGGCGATGCCGCCCCGGAAATGGCCGAGAAATGCATTGGACACCGCATAAAGCTCGCGCGCGAGTCCGCCTTTGTTCACGAACAGGCCCATCAGGATGAACAGAGGCACCACCGACAATCCGTAATCCTGTGCCGTATCGGTGATCTGGCGACCCACCATCGACATCGCCGCCTTCAAGCCGCGCTCCGAAAAGATGCTGCCGCCACGTTCGTAGGCGAACCCAAGCGTACCAACCAGACCCATCGCGAAGACGATAGGCAGACGCACCAGTACAAGCACCAGAACAAGGGCAAAACCGATAAGTGCGGCGGTCATTGAGAGGTCTCCGACAAGGATTGGGGGGAGAAGATAGTAATCAGGCCCGTGACAATCATCGCCATGGCCGTGATCGCAGTGAACCCGGCGATGAACCAGCCGACATAGAATACCGGGATCGACAGGTATTCAGTCACATCGCCATAGTCCCGTGCGCGCTCGGCAAGAATCCAGACGCGTTTGATCGGCCAGATGAGCATCACGCCCGACACAATATATACAACAGCGTCACGCGCTCGGCTCAGCCGCAAGCGGGAAAATACTCCGTCCGTCAGGTCGACGGCGATCTGACCCTTTCCGGCTGAGATCATCGGCAGAACCGAAAACACCATGATCGCCATGAAAATACGTGTCAGCTCAGTCGCTGCCTCAATCGGGGCGTTGAAGACAGACCGCAGTATGACGTCAAAAAAGGTCATCACCATCAGGATGAACAGCGCTATACAGGCCAGCAGCGTCGGAGCGATGCTGACGCGACGCGCAAAAGTCACGAGAGATTGCATGATTGGGTCCCGGCTGGTGAATATGGCTGGCGAAGAGACCCCGCCAGCCGGACTGTGTTACTGGGCAGCCATTTCATTTACGATCATGTCATAGGCCGCCTGTGCGTCAACACCGGTGCCGTTAACCTCGTCAATCACCTTGGCGCGGACATCAACGGCGATCGCGTTGAATTTTTCCAGATCTTCCGCCGAGGCCGCGTTGATTGCGTTGCCCTCAGTGGCTTCGGTCGCCTCGCGGCCGATCCCGTCGATCTCGTCCCAGATCTTGCCGATTTCGCGGCTCAACGGTTCACCAAACACATTCTCCTCCAGCGCCTGCTGCAGCTCAGGGGGCAGGTCGGCAAACGTTTCTTCGTTCATGATGAAGGCAAACGACCCGCGATACAGACCGCCCGGAACCTCGTAAACGTTCTGGGCAACCTCGGTCAGCTTAAAACCCTTGCGGGATTCAAACGGCATGACAACGCCATCGGCTGCTTTCGAAGCAAGGGTCTCATAGACTTTCGGTGCAGGCACCTGGATGCCGGTCGCGCCAAGCGCTGTGCCGACGTCACCGCCAACCCCACCCGGGATACGGACCTTGAGGCCCGACACTTCATCCAGCGTGGTCACCGCGCTGCTGGAATGCAGCTGCGCCGGACCATGCGTATGCAGGGCGATCACTTTCACGCCGCGATGCTCGTCCGCGGCCTTGAGATGCGCGTCATAGGTGCGCCAATATGCAACCGATGCGGCCTCTGCCGAGCCTTCATATCCGGGCAGTTCTATCATCTTTGTGGTGACAAAGCGCCCCGGCTGGTAGCCGTGGAAAATGATCGAGGCATCCGCCGCGCCATCCATGATCAGATCCATCTGTGCTGGTGGCGGCGCGATGCCCAACTTCAGTTCGGCGGTGACCTGACCGTCTGTGGCCTCTTCAACCATTTCCACGAATTTTGGCCACATCTTCGCGTTGATACCGTGGGTCGGCGGTGCCCAGCTGGATATGGTCAGCGTATAATCTGCGGCCAGCGCCACGGTGCCCGAAACGGCCAAGGCGGCTGAGGCCAATAGCGTGCTCAAACTGTTGAATTTCATGGTTTTGTCTCCTCCCTCTGAAACATACATTGAATCTGCGTTAATAGTCCGTTTTGTAACCATCAATAGTCATGGTGATGTGGTCTGCCTCGCAATCCTCCAAGACCCGGGGCTTTCAGAGGCGACGGTCTCCATTATTTCCCGCGACAGCTGCGCCCCAATTTCATCTCGATAGTTCATCGGCCCCCCGCGCCAGCGCGGGAATCCGTAGCCATGGATCTGGACCATATCCACGGCCATCGCGTTTTCGGCGATACCCTCTTCGATGATCAATGCGCCCTCATTCGCAAGTACCGCCATCAAGCGCGACGAAATCTCGGTGCTCGCAAACGCGCGCCGGGTGATGCCATGTTCAGCCGAGTTGGCTTCGATCAAAGCCTCGACCTGTGTATCACGGATCGGCGTACGGTCGCCGTCATCATAACTATACCAGCCTTTTCCGGACCGCTGCCCGAAACGCTCCATCTCGCAAAGCTGGTCGGCCACAGAGACATAGCGCTCATCCGGTGGGCGTGTTGCGGCATTGCGCTTGCGATTGGCCCATGAGATCTGAAGACCGGTCAGATCCTGCAATTCGTACGGACCCATGGGCATACCAAAGTCGCGCATGGCCTGATCCACTTGATAAGGCAGCGCACCATCTGCCAGAAGATAATCAGCCTCGCGCCGATAGGCGGCCAGCATGCGATTGCCGATAAAGCCATCGCAAATACCTGATAGGACCGCCACTTTGCCCAGCTTTTTGCCAAACGCAAATCCGGTGGCGATGACCTCTGGGTCCGAATGCCCGGTATGTACGATTTCAAGCAGTTTCATGACATGGGCTGGGCTGAAGAAATGTAGACCTATACAGCGGGCCGGACTGTCGATACCGGCGAAAATCTGGTTTGGATCCAGATAAGATGTGTTGGTGGCAAGAATTGCGTTTGTGTCCATATGCCGGGCGAGTTCCGCGAAAACCTGCTGTTTGACAGATATGTCCTCGAACACCGCCTCAATGGCCAGTTGCGCATCCCGTGCGTCGGCATAGCTGTCAACGGCGCGAAAGGCGCTCAGACGGCTCTGCATCTGCGCCTCAGTCAGCTTTCCCCGTTTGGCAGCGCCTTCGAGCAGACCCTTAACACGCCCAAAGGCCGCCGCGGCGGCTTCGGCGTTCTGCTCAATCAACGTGACAGAAAACCCCCCATTCAGGGCGGCGGTTGCAATCCCGGCCCCCATCAGACCGCCGCCGACCACCGCGATACGGCTGATGTCGCGCGGGGTTACGCCTCTGATCAAAGAAGGTTTGGACACGCTCCGTTCGGCAAAGAAAGCATGGCGAAGGGCTCGGCTTTCGGCACCTTGGCGCAGGGCCAAATGGCGGACGCGCTCTTTTGGCAAGGCATCGGCAAAGGGTTCGGTCGCCCACCCCAATGCCGTCAGATTTTCCAGCGGAGACTGCTGACCCTTTGACCGTTTCAAAAGTTCCGCGCGCGAAACCTCGATCAGGTCCGGTGCAAAGCTGGTGAGGCTACGCTGACTGACTGGCACTGGTCGCTGCGGCAGTTCGGCCGCAAAGGCCTCAACGGCAGCCTCAGGCTGTTCAGCGACAAGATCAAGGCCACCCAGCCCTAGTAACGTTTCTGCAGTCTGGATCTTGCCCCGGCAGGCCATGTCAATCGCGGCCTCCATCCCCACAAGACGGGGAATACGCTGGGTGCCCCCTGCCCCGGGGATCAGGCCGACATTGACCTCTGGCAGACCAAATCTGGTGCCCGACGCGGCAATGCGCCAAGCGCAAGCCATGGCAATCTCGAACCCGCCGCCCAGAACAGTACCGTGCATGCAGGCGATAAAGGGAACTTCACTGTCTTCGATCATCTGTACTACGTCAGGCAGATGTGGCTCAACCGGTGGGGCGTCGAACTCTGACATATCGCCACCGGCAACAAAGGTCTTACCCGCACATCGCAGGACAGCCACGCGCGCGCCTTTGATGGCACCTACCGCGTCGGCCAACCCCTGACGCACCGCAGCGGATGTCGCGTTCACTGGCGGATTGTTGATCGTTACCCAGGCAACGTCACCCTTCCGCTCAACGCTCACCACCGGCGATTTTGCCATAACCCATCCCTTTGATTTGCTCAGATTCGGCTTGCGTTTATATATTGACCAACCGTTCGGTTAATGCAATCATAAAGTTGAAACGATACCGGCCGAGGCAGTGATGAGCGATACGATTCTTGTAGAAAATCACGGGAACTGGGTCGAGATTACATTGAACCGTCCAGACAAACTGAATTCGTTCAACGAAGACATGCATTATGCGCTTCAGGCTGCCTTGAATTCCGCGCACGATACAGGCGCGCGGGCAGTGCTGCTGACGGGCACCGGGCGTGGCTTTTGTGCCGGCCAGGACCTTGGTGACCGCGATCCGTCGAAAATGGACGGGCCGCCGGATCTGGGCAAGACCGTCCGCAGTTTCTATGCCCCCCTCGTGCGGCTGATCCGGTCGTTGGACTGCCCTGTCATCTGCGCCGTGAATGGCGTCGCCGCGGGGGCTGGGGCCAATCTGGCACTGGCCTGCGACATGGTTCTGGCAGCGGAAAGCGCGAAATTCATCCAGAGCTTTTCCAAGGTCGGCCTGATCCCGGACACTGGCGGCAGCTGGCACCTGCCCCGCCTTTTGGGCGAGGCGCGCGCCAAAGGGCTGGCCTTTACTGCACAGCCGCTGCCCGCCAAACAGGCCGAAGACTGGGGCCTGATCTGGAAAGCCATACCCGACGATCAGCTATTGGCAGAGGCTCGTATGCTGGCTTATCAACTGGCCAATGGCCCGACCCTTGGGTTGGGCAAGACCAAGCACTGTATCCAAGCAGCGGCGGCGACCTCTTTGTCCGATCATCTGGAACTCGAGGCTGATGCGATGAAAATCTGCGGCGAAAGCGCGGATTATGCCGAGGGCGTGTCCAGCTTTCTTGAAAAGCGCGCGCCCAATTTTCAGGGTAAATGACGATGACACCAAAGGAACGTGCCAGCAAATCAGCCGCTGCGATGTGGGCGAGTGACGAAGCCAGCAAATGGTTTGGCATGGAGCTTGTCGAGGTGGACGAAGGCTGCGCAGTTCTGGCGCTGACCGTCGTTGCGCATCACTGTAATGGGCACGGCATGTGCCATGGCGGCGTGACCCATGCCCTGGCCGACAGCGCCTTCGCCTTTGCCTGCAACAGCCGTAATCACGCGACCGTTGGCCAGCACACGATGATGAGCTATCTCGCCCCCGGCAAGCTGGGGGATCGCCTGACGGCCACCGCGACCGAGGTCTCGGTTACGGGTCGCAGCGGCATCTATGACGTGCGCGTCACCAATCAAGACAGCAACGTGGTCGCCGAATTCCGCGGCATGTCCCGCGCGATTGGTGGCACGAATTTTCAAGAATAGCTTCGCGACCGAAGGAGTAACGCGATGGAGGACCTGTCCCCTAACAAAGCTGACCTGGACCCGATCGAGATCGCCTCGGTTGACGAAATCCGCGCCACCCAGTTGGAGCGTCTGAAATGGTCCCTGCGTCACGCTTACGAAAATGTGCCAATATACACCCAGCGCTTCGACGATGCCGGCGTGCATCCGGATGACCTGCAACAGTTATCTGACCTTTCGAAATTTCCCTTCACCTACAAGAACGACCTGCGTGACAACTACCCGTTCGGCATGTTCGCCGTGCCGCGCAGCCAACTGGTTCGGCTGCATGCCTCATCCGGGACAACCGGCAAGCCAACCGTTGTGGGCTATACCAAAGGCGATATCGACAACTGGGCCGATCTGGGTGCTCGGTCGCTGCGGGCCGCAGGTCTGCGCAAGGGCGATATCGTGCATAACGCTTATGGCTATGGCCTGTTCACCGGGGGTCTGGGCGCGCATTACGGCATCGAACGTCTAGAGGCGACCGTGGTTCCGATGGGTGGCGGGCAAACCGAAAAACAAGTTGGTTTAATCACAGATTTTCAACCCGATGGGATCATGGTGACCCCATCCTACATGCTCAACATCCTCGAACAATTCCATAAGGTGGGCCTTGATCCGCGCGAAAGCTCTCTGAAGGTTGGTATCTTCGGCGCGGAGCCTTGGACCGACGCGATGCGCTCGGAAATCGAGGCTGCATTCGACATGCACGCGGTCGACATCTATGGCCTGTCGGAAATCATGGGGCCCGGCGTTGCCAGCGAATGCGTCGAAACCAAGGATGGCCCTGTGATCTGGGAAGATCACTTTCTGCCAGAAATCATCGACCCCGCCACCGGCGAAGTACTGCCTGACGGTGAAACTGGTGAGCTGGTCTTTACCACCCTGACCAAAGAAGGGCTGCCGATGATCCGCTATCGCACGCGCGATCTGACCTGCCTGCTGCCCGGAACGGCCCGTTCCATGCGTCGCATGGCCAAGATCACCGGCCGCAGCGACGACATGATGATCCTGCGCGGCGTCAATGTCTTTCCCAGCCAAATCGAGGAACAGGTCATGGCGACTGGAGGCCTTGCGCCTTATTACCAGGTCGAGCTGTATAAATCCGGCCGGATGGATGCCATGCGGGTCTTTGTCGAAGCCTCTCCGGGATCTACCGATGAAATGTCCAAGACGGCGGCCGCCCGGATGCTGACCAAACGCATCAAGGACATCGTTGGAGTTTCAACCGAAATTGTTGTAGGTGAGCCGGGCGACGTCGAACGCTCTCAGGGCAAGGCGAAGCGCGTCATCGACAACCGCGATAAGGATTAAGCCTTGGCCCGGACAATCGCAAAAGACCACGACCAAAAGCGGGAACAAATCCTGAAAACGGCAGCCAAAGTGTTTGCCGACCAGGGGTTTGATCGCGCCTCGATGACCCTTTTGGCCAATGAGTGCGGAATCTCCAAGGCTAACATTTACCACTATTACGACAGTAAGGATGCCATCCTGTATGACATCCTCGAAACCTATCTGCGCGAGCTGCGCGACCGCATTTGCGAGGTCGATTTGGCGGGTCTTACACCCGAGCAAAAGCTGCGAAAGACCGTGCGTGAGATCCTGTTCGCTTATCAGGGTGCGGATGATGAACACCGGGTGCAGATCAGTGGCATGAACGCCCTGCGCGACGATCAGCAAAAGCTCTTACGAGGGTATCAGCTGGATCTAGTGAATTTCGTCCGGGACATCCTGAAAGACCTGTCTCCGGACTCGTTTGGCGATGACAAGGACAAGCTGCGCGGTGCCACGATGTCAGTTTTTGGCATGCTGAACTGGTATTATATGTGGAACACAGGCGCAGGCACCAAAGCACGTGAGGATTACGCTGATCTGGTCAGCACCCTAACGCTCCACGGAATACGCAAACTCTAGACCCAGGACGGGCCGCTTCGCAGGACAGTTGCCTAACAGAATAATTTTGGCTCACCCCCCAATTCCGATCCATACCATTGGGTCAGAAATAGGGGGATAAGCCTGCTTTCAATCTGTTACAGCTGGATGCGGAAGGCCGCAAAGCCATCTGCGCCCTCACCGGCATCCTCAATCGAAACACCTTTGACGTCACTCATATAGTCACGCGCCTTCGGGCCTGTTTCGAACAGGACCGTGGTGCCGTCCAGCGGCGCAAACGACCAGTTGGCATCTGCTTTGGGGTCAATCGTGCCCTGTTCGACGATATAGCGGACAATCACGTCGCGGTTGGTGTCCGGCGCCTCGAACACAACCGTGTCGCCCATCGCGCCGGGGAAAGATCCGCCACCGGACGCTCGGTAATTGTTGGTGGCGATAATGAACTCCATGTCATCCGTGACCGGAGAACCATTGAAGGCAAGGTCCACGATCCGGGCCGCGCCAGGGTTGACCTCTTCACCCTTGGGTCCAAACCGCGATGGCTGGGACAGGTCGATCTGATAGGTGACACCGTCCATCACGTCGAAATTATAGGACGGAAACTCTGGGTTCAGCAGGACCGCGTCGCTTGCGCCCGGTTCGACCTGATTAAACATTCCGGCAGACCGCTCCAGCCAACCTCGGACCTGCGCTCCGTTCACCCGTACGGCGCGCACGGTGTTGGGATAAAGGTAAAGGTCGGCCACGTTCTTGATTGCCACGTCACCCACCGGGACATCGGTGTAATACTCGGGGCCACCACGACCGCCGGCTTTGAAAGGCGCCGCGGCTGACAAAATGGGCAGGCCTTCGTGTTCCGTGCCCTTCATCATCTCTTCGACGTACCATTTCTGCGCTATCGACACGATCTGAACGGACGGGTCATCTGCTACCAGCGCAAAATAGCTGTGCAGCGGGGCCGACGTCTTGCCGACCGCTCTGCGCACATAGGCCAGGGTTTCGTCATGGTCTTTCGCGACCGAGGCCAGCACGGCCTGATCGTCCTCGACCAGCGCCGTGATCGAGCGATCTTCGTTGCGAACCGAAATCGGGCGCGCCTCAGACGTTGTGGTCACCACACGCCACTCGTTCCCATCGCGCTCCAGCAGCAGGTCCAGAAGGCCAAGATGTGATCCCCAGAACCCGCCCATGACGGCGGGTTTGCCCATCAACGTCCCTTTTGCAACGTCAATACCGGGACGGTCGGCAAATGTCTCGGACGGGAAAACAAGGTGGTTGTGACCGGTCACCAGCGCGTCAATCCCGTCAACACCGGCCAGCACAACCGAGGCGTTTTCCATACCGTCGGAATGGTCGGCATCGCCAATCCCCGAATGCGAAAGCGCGATGATCAAGTCGCAGCCCTGCTCTTTCATCTCAGGCACATAGGCCTGCGCTGTCTCGACAATGTCGCGGGCCTGCACGTTGCCTTCGAGATGCTTGCGGTCCCAGTTCATGACCTGCGGCGGCGTAAACCCAATGACGCCGACCTTGATCGGGTGTTTGCTGCCATCGCCCATTTCAATCTGGCGGTCGAGAATCGCATAGGGTTTGACCAGCGTTTTATCCTCACGCGGGTTTGCCCCCTGTTCCTTTGCGACGTTGGCCAGTACAATCGGGAAATCCGCGCCAGCAAGCGCCTTTTCCAAAAAGTCCAAACCGTAGTTGAATTCGTGATTGCCCAATGTGGCGGCGTCATAACCGACTGTGTTGAAGGCGGTGATAATCGGGTGGCTGTCGCCCTCTTTCATCCCCCGCTCATAGGCGATGTAATCGCCCATTGGGTTGCCCTGCAGAAAGTCTCCGTTATCGACCAGCAGAGAATTCGTCGCCTCGGACCGGATGCCGTTGATGATCGAAGCGGTGCGGGAGAGGCCTACCGTGTCGCGAGGCTTGTCGGCGTAATAATCATAAGGGAAGACATGCACATGAATGTCCGTCGTCTCCATTATCCGTAAATGCGCCTGATTATTGGCAGCCGCCGCAGAAAAAGGGTGAAGTGTAATGGCCGCGGCGCTGGCGGTGGTGGTCGCAAGGAACTGACGGCGGGACATCAAGCTGGGGTTGGAAAATGGCATGTGACACCTTTCATTTTCGTTTGTCGACGCGACTTGTGCAGGCCCTGCGAAACAGTGGTGTGACACTGGCTGGCAGGTCCTGCCACGCGTCGAACTGGGCATGAACCAAGTCAGTTTGCCCACAAGTTTCAGGGCGCGTAAAGCAATCCCGGGGTCTCAATTCGATTTTTGTAAAATTTTGCCAATGCCCAAAGCCGCGTTCAGGCAATCAATCGGGCAACGCTTTCTGCTGTATCCAGCTAAGGATCGGCGATGAAAGGTCCAAGGCTGTCGCTGAACTGTTCTATGAATTCCAGCGTGACCAGCGATGGTTGCTTCAAAACCGGTCGCACCAGCGACAGCGTATGAGGCAGAAATGGCCTGAAAGACCGATAGCTCAACCCCCTGTTCTGATATTGTACTGCGTCCAGTTCGCTAACGACAGACACCCCAACGCCCTTCACCACCAATTCGCAAGCGGCCGTGAATTGCCGAACCTCGATATGCGAGTTCAGTTCGACATTCGAGTTTTGAAATGCACGCGACAGGCGCGCGAAAAAGTCGCTGTCGCGCCGGGTGTGGATGATCTTCTGATCGGCAATATCTGCCGGTGTCACGGTCGAAAGGTCTTCCAGCGCATGGCCTGCGGGAAAGACGCAAACTGTGCGGATATCAATATGGGTGCTTTCGACAGCCGGGTGGCCATTAAACCCATCTGTGATTCCGAAATCATATTGCTCGCCGATCATCCACTCCAGGATGCGCTCGGGCCGATCCGGCTCTATCGTCATGGTGACGCCAGGCCGGTCGCTCAGAAATCCGGCTACAACATCTGGTAAGTGACTGGTGGCGAAGCCAGGAAGGCAGGCGACGCGAATATGCCCGGCTTTGCGTTGCGTGATGTCCTGACTGACATCCGAGATCTGCCGCATCAATTCCAGCACGCGCTCTACGCTAGGTTGCAGATAGCGGACCTCTTGCGTCGGAACCAATCGACCTTCGCGGCGGTCGAACAGTTGAAACCCAAGCGATTTTTCCAAATCTGAAAGCAACCTGCTGACCGCGGGCTGGCTGACCCCCAGATCGGATGCGGCAGCCGTGACCGAGCCATTAACGGTCACCGCCATAAGTGCCTCAAGCTGCCTAATTCTCAGGGTTTGGCTCATGGAGCGTCCTGTTTTTGCTGCAAACCTCGGTCAGTTCATAACATCGTATTATATTTTTTGCCAGAAAATCAGGCTTGAATTATATTTCTGTAACGTTAACGTCGTGAAATCGTCATGTGTGCCGATTACGCGTAGCGCTCGGTATTCAACGAAGCATCGCCTTTGATGCATGGGAGGAATCATGAAAACGAAATTGCTTGGCGCTCTTGCCGTATCAACAGCCTTGTCCCCGATCGCGGCAATGGCGCAAACCGAAGTTCAGTTCTGGCATGCCTTTACCGGCCGCCTGGGTGAGCTTGTGAAAGCTCAGGTTGAAGAATTCAACGCCAGCCAGGATGAATATGTCGTGGTTGAAAGCCACAAGGGCAACTATTCGGAAACCCTGAATGCAGGCATCGCCGCCTTCCGCGCCGGTGAACAACCGCAGATCCTGATGGTATTCGAGGTTGGCACCGCAACTATGATGTCGGCCCAAGGCGCGATCAAACCGGTCTATGAGGTGATGGCCGAAAGCGGTGCGTCATTTGATCCGGACGCCTATATCGGTTCTGTCAAAGGTTACTACACGACCACGGATGGCGACATGCTGTCCCTGCCCTTCAACTCTTCCACGCCGGTTCTTTGGGTCAATCGTAACGCGTTCGAAGCGGCGGGCGTTGATCCTGACACCGATCTGTCGACCTGGGAAAAGGTCGGGGAAACGCTGGAGCAGCTCAAGGCCGGTGGTGAAGATTGCCCGTTGGTCACTGCATGGCAAAGCTGGATTCATCTTGAGAACCTGTCAGCCTATCACGACGTCCCCTTCGCCTCGCAGGATAACGGCTTTGCCGGTCTGGATACTGAGCTGATGTTGAACGGTCCGGCCCAGGTTGCACACTTGACCGCGATGGGTGACTGGGCCAAAGACGGCAAGTTCATCTACACGGGCCGCCGCAACGAAGGTGGCGCGAACTTCCGGTCCGGCGAATGCGCCCTGTTCACCGAAAGCTCGGCGGGATACGCCGGGATCAAAGCCGAAGCCGAGTTTGATTTCGACGTGCGCCCGCTGCCCTATTGGGAAGCTGTCACGGCCGAGCCGCAAAACACCATCATCGGTGGTGCCTCACTGTGGGTCATGGAAGGTCACGAGGCCGATGAATACAAAGGCGTCGGCGAGTTCCTCAGCTTCCTGTCCTCGTCTGACGTTCAGGCGGCCTGGCACCAGAACACCGGCTATCTGCCCATCACTACCGAGGCAGGTGAGGCGACCCGAGCGTCTGGTTTCTATGACGAAAACCCGGGCACTGACATCGCCGTCATCCAGATGACCGCGAAAGAGCCGACGGCAAACTCGAAAGGTCTGCGTCTGGGATCGTTCGACCAGATCCGTGGCATCATCGACGAAGAGCTTGAGGCCATCTGGGCCGGTGAAAAGACCGCCCAAGAGGCGATGGACAGTGCGAAGGAACGCGGCGACGCGCTGCTGCGCCGGTTCGAATCCGCCAATCAATAAGTCGTAATCTGATGCGGGCCTCGTTGGGCCCGCATTCTACTCTGGTGGGCCAATAGAATGGAAAAACGCGTCATTTTTCGCGGCTGGCTGCTGCCGCTTGCGCTGATCGCCCCGCAGGTCATCATTTCCGCCGTCTTCTTTTTCTATCCTGCTGGTCAGGCCGTTTGGCAATCGTTGTTCATTCCCGACCCGTTCGGGTTGTCTTCTCAGTTCGTGGGCTTGGGCAATTTCGAATTCCTGCTGAGCGATAAATACTACCGCGCCTCATTCGTGACGACGGCGGTGTTTTCTACGCTTGTGACCCTGTGCTCGATGATCCCGGCCTTGTTCCTGGCAGTCATCGCAGATCGACTGATCAAGGGCTCGGGCGTGTATCGGACCTTGTTGATCTGGCCCTACGCCGTTGCCCCCGCGGTGGCGGGTGTGCTGTGGCTGTTCATGTTCAACACCCGCGTTGGTGTGGTCGCATGGTATCTGGGCCAGCTCGGCTATGACTGGAACCACGTCCTGAACGATGCCGAGGCCATGGGGCTGGTCGTTGTCGCCTCGGCCTGGGGACGCATCAGCTATAACTTTTTGTTCTTCTTTGCGGCGCTGCAATCCGTGCCCCGCTCGGTCATCGAAGCGGCGGCGATTGATGGGGCCCATTTTTGGCGCCGGTTCTTTACCATCGTACTGCCGCTTTTGTCGCCGACTGCGTTCTTCCTGCTGGTCGTGAACATTGTCTATGCCTTCTTTGAAACTTTCGGCGTGATCCACACGATCACCGGAGGGGGTCCGCAACAAGCCACAACCATCCTGGTCTACAAAGTCTTTTCCGATGGGTTTGTGGGTCAAGATCTGGGGTCGTCTTCGGCCCAGTCGGTCATCCTGCTGGTGGTTGTCGGCCTGCTGACAGTGATCCAGTTCAAATATGTTGAGAAGAGGGTGCATTACTGATGGCGGCCCAACAACATGGAATGGTCGAGAAACGTGGTGCGGGCCTGTGGCTGACCCATGCGTTTATGATCCTTGGCGTTCTGGTCATCTTCTTCCCGATCTGGCTGGCCTTTGTGGCCTCGACCGTTACTCAGGCCGACATAATCTCGCCCCCGATGCCGGTTGTGCCAGGTGATCAGTTCTGGGTGAATTACAAGGCGGCCCTGTTCTCAGGCGTGAACGTCCCGGTCGCAACGATGCTGTTCAACAGCCTGGTGATGGCGATTGGCATTGCCATGGGCAAGATCGTCATCTCGCTCCTGTCAGCCTTTGCCATCGTCTACTTCCGCTTTCCCGGGCGGAACACGTTTTTCTGGCTGATCTTCCTGACCCTGATGCTGCCGGTTGAGGTGCGGATTGTCCCTACCTTCGAGGTGGTGGCCGGGTTTGGTATGCTCAACAGCTATTCGGGGCTGATCTTTCCGCTGATCGCCTCGGCCACTGCCACGTTCCTGTTCCGCCAGTTCTTTCTGACCATCCCGGACGAACTGGCCGAGGCCGCGCGGGTGGATGGCGCCCGCCCGATGCGGTTCTTCGTTGATATCGTGATCCCGATGAGCCGAACCAACATCGCGGCCCTGTTCGTGATCCTGTTCATCTATGGGTGGAATCAATATCTCTGGCCGCTGCTGATCACGACCGACCCCGAGATGAACACCATCGTGATGGGCATCAAACAGATGTTCCCCTCGGGCGATGATTTTGCCCATTGGCCGACGATCATGGCGACCTCGATCCTGGCAATGATCCCACCGGTCCTTGTGGTGGTGTCGATGCAAAAGCTTTTTGTCCGCGGCCTTGTCGATAGCGAGAAATAAGAAATGGCAACAGTATCCCTTGAGAACGTCAAAAAGAGCTTTGGCCCGACGGACGTCATTCATGGCATCGACGTCGATATCGCGGATGGCGAGTTTATCGTGATCGTGGGCCCCTCCGGCTGCGGCAAATCCACTTTGCTGCGGATGGTGGCCGGGCTTGAGACTGTGACATCCGGCGAAATCCGGATTGGCGAAGAGCGCGCCAATGACAAGGAGCCGATGGACCGGGACATTGCAATGGTGTTCCAGAACTATGCTCTGTACCCCCATATGTCGGTACGCCAGAACATGGGCTATGGTCTGAAAATCGCCGGATTGCCCAAGGCTCAGATTGACCAGAAGGTGACCGAGGCCGCTAAGCTGTTGCAGCTTGAGCCGCTGCTTGACCGCAAGCCCCGTCAGCTTTCAGGCGGTCAACGCCAAAGGGTTGCCATGGGCCGCGCTATTGTCCGTGAACCTGCCGTGTTCCTGTTTGATGAGCCGCTCTCAAACCTGGATGCAAAGCTGCGTGTCCAGATGCGCCTGGAAATCCGCGAACTGCAAGAAAAGCTGGGGATCACCTCGCTATACGTGACCCATGATCAGGTCGAGGCCATGACCATGGCCGACAGAATGATCGTGATGAACGGTGGTGTTGCCGAACAGATCGGCACCCCGCTTGAGGTCTATGAGACGCCGCGGACGCTGTTCGCTGCGCAATTCATCGGCAGCCCGGCGATGAATACCTTTGATGCAGAGCGACAGGGCGGAAAGATCAGGATCAACGATACCGAGATTGGCCCATCAGGCGGGCCCGATGGCCCGTTCAAATTGGGCATACGGCCAGAGCATCTGTTCTTTGATGAAAACGGGCCCTTTGATGTCGTAGTTCAGATATCCGAACCGCTGGGGGCGAATACTTTGCTGCACGGTCAGGTGTCAGGCTCTGGCGCGGCAATCACGATCAGCCTTCCGGGTGTTCATCCGATCGAAGGCCGTCATCCCAATATGCGTTTTTCTGTTGCGCCAGAGCATATGCATCTGTTTGACCCTACCTCTGGCATAAGGCTCGAGGGCTGATGCCTTTCCCTCAGGTCGAGGCGTTTCGCGGCGGTAAAAACCTGATCCGTGTAGTAGGGCACCGGGGGGCACGCGGCGTCCTGCCCGAAAACAGCATGATCGGTTTCGATTTTACGCTGTCCATCGGGGTTCCACTTCTTGAGTTTGACGTGGTGCTGACGGCGGATGATGTACCTGTCATAACCCATAACCATCGGCTGCACGCGCCGACCTTTCGGGATGCCAGCGGTCAGTTTTTGACCGGAAAAGAACCCAAAGTCTCGTCCCTGTCCTTCGACCAGATTCAACAGTTCGAAATCGGGCGCTTGGACGGACACTCGGATTATGGTCGACGGTTCCCCGATCAGGCCCAACTGGACGGCGTTCGCGTGCCAAAGCTGCAGGACCTGCTGGATCTGATCAATCGGCCGGAATACGGCAAAGCCAATCTGATGCTCGAACTGAAATCTGATCCGGATCTGGCCCATGACGCGGCCTATCTGGACCGCTTTGTCGAACGCGTGGTACAGCAGGTTCGGGCTGCTGGCCTATCCGATCGCGTGTTGCTGCACAGCTTTGACTGGACCCTGTTGGAAGTCTGTCAGCGGCAGGCACCTGACATGCCGTCATCTTACCTGACGCAGCTTCCCGAAAATGCCGATGACCTTGGCGAGGATTCCTCCAAGGCCGTTTGTCCGGACTTTCGAGGCCAAAGCGAAAAAATCCCGCAAATGGTCAAGCAAGCGGGCGGCGCGCTTTGGTGTCCGTATTTCGCAGATGTGATTTCTGAGGACGTCGCGCTTGCCAAAGAACTTGGGCTTTGCGTAGCCGTATGGACGGTCAATGAACCGGCGGATATCAGCAGGATGATTGATCTGGGTGTCGATGCCATCGTCTCGGACTATCCTGGACGGGTTCAAAGGCATCTGTCGGATTTGGGCATGAGATGGGTGTGATCCAGCCGTGATTTCCGACACAATCGCCATCGCTAGTGACGGGCCAATTCAGGATCACATCGGCTCGCTGCCGGGTTAGTCTATGGCTGGGCCGCGCGGTTGTTGCCGCATTTACGTGCGCGAGGCTTCGAACGCCGCCCATGCTTGTTCAAAGGCCTCAAAATCGAACTCTGACGCGCGTGCTGGGCCAAGAATAAGCTTTTCGGTTTCAAGCAATTTGCGGATCGCCTGTTCCAGGCTGTCCACCACTTCGGGCGGGATCACCAAAGCGCCGTGCCGGTCCGCATGCACCAGGTCCCCGTCCTTGATCGAGAGGCTGAAGATGGTAACCGGAGTGCCCACCTCTTTGACATGCACGAACCCGTGGCTTGGACCGACCGAGCCCGCCACAACCGGAAACCCATCCGGCAAATCGCCCAGATCCCGCATCACGCCGTTGGTCAACGCACCGCTGATGCCAAACCCTTTGTGGACCGTGGTATTGATCTCACCCCAGTAAGCACCGATGCAGTCCGGGAAATCCAGATCTTCGACAACCGTGACAGCCGGGCCTGTGCCCGTTGCCATATGCCGGTAGTAATCCATCCGGCGCTGACGGATCACTTCGGGAGGGTCGTCAGGAGGGTTCACCGCCGCGATCTTTGCCGTTCTGGCATAACCGACCATTGCCCCCGCATCGGGATCCGAGCACAGCATTGTGCCCCGCGTGAAATTGTCGAACCCACGCTTGCCTTGCGCCACTTCAATCGCATTGCAGACGGTGGGGGTGTCGACGGATTTCAAAAGATCCAGCAAGGGTTTTTTCATAGTGCCTCCAGCCAACGGCACAGAGCCGCTGTCGTCCGTTCGGGTTGTTCAAGTGTAGGCAAATGCCCCGCCTGCTCGATGACCTCGAAACGGCTATTCGTGAGAAGTTCATGCATCAAGGCGTGTCGCGAAACCGGGCACAGAGCATCATCTTTCCCGCACAGGATCAGGGCCTGCCCGGTATAACCGCGCAAGGTATCGCTTTGGTCGGGGCGATCTCGCAGTGCTTTGGACTGGTTAATAAAAACATCCGATCCAAGACCCAAGGCCATATCCATGCACAGGTTCAGAATTGCCTCGCGGTTCGGGCCATCGGTCAGGTAGTTTGGTTTCATCTCCTCGGCCATGACCCGGCCCAAGCCCCCACTGGACACAGAGGCGATTTGTGGACCACGCCTGGCTTTGACGTCATCCCGTTCGGCCATGTGGTTGGTATCCATCAGCGCCACGCTGACGACGCGCTGCGGTTGCTGCCGGATTATTTCCATCGCAACGATGCCACCCATGGACAGACCCGCAAGGACAAAGCGCGGGGGCGCATAAGACAACACTTCGGCGGCCAAAGCCTGCACCGTGTCATGCCCCCCAATCGGCGCATAGAGGACAGGATTGCTGCTCGAAAGCGCCGCGATCTGCGGGGCAAAAAGCCGGGCATCGCACATCATGCCGGGCAACATTACAAGTGGCTTCATGTGACCAATGCAGCCCCGTCGGCCAGAGAACCAAGCTTGGCAAAGGCGATATCAGGATCAACCGCACCAAATCCGGCAAAAGTGCCAAATCCGCAATCCGAGCCCGCGATCACTCTTTCGCGGCCGACAATATTCGAAAACCGTTCAATACGTTGGGCGACCAGTTCCGGATGTTCGACAAAATTTGTCGTGGTGTCGACAACGCCAGGTACAAGCACTTTGTCCTCTGGTATTTCGGCTTTGCGGTCACGGAACACCGTCCATTCATGCGCATGACGGGGGTTCGAGGTTTCGAACAGGACATAGCGGGATTTGGTCGACATCAGCGTGCCGAACACTTTGTCCATTCCAATGTCGCAACAATGCGGTCCTTCGTAATTGCCCCAGCAAATATGGACGCGCACCTTGTCAGCGGGAACGTCCTGCAATGCGTAGTTCAGGGCCTCAACATGCAAATTGGCGATCTTGACAAATTCTTCGTCCGAAAGGTCAGAGAACAGCATATGGCGAGACAGGGCCAGGTCGGGGCAATCCAGCTGTAGGTCCAGACCGGCCCCCACAATGGTTTCGTACTCTTGCTTCATCGCATCGGCGAGTGCAGCCAGATAGGCTTCACGCGTGGGGTAGAAATCATTTTGCAGAAACAGCGAGATGACACCCGGGCTGGCCGCGTTCATAAAACCACGCTCGACATCATGCGTGGCCATGGCGGCCTTGAGGTTGTCGATGTCTTTTTGCAGTTCACCTTGCCCTTTTGACCGCACCGCACCCACACACATTGGGCGCGCATATTGTGGCGTACCGCCATCATCAGCCAGGCGTTTCAGGAAGCCGGGAAACATCTTCAGATCCGCTGGCGCGTTGCGCGGGCTGTCCCCGTCAAAGCCGGTATAGCGGTCTTTGACATAGGTGGCGTATGAGATCTTCGACGTCTCGCCATCTGATACGATATCGACCCCGGCTTCGACCTGTTTGCGCACTGTCTCGGACACGGCCGAGGTCATACAGGCATCAAACGCAGCCGCGTCAAATGGCTCTGCACGCTCGCGCGCAAAGATGAAATCCACGACCTCCTGACTACGCGGAAGGCTCCCTACATGTGTGGTTGAAATGCGGGTCATTCCTTCTTCTCCCTCTGCAAGTCTAATCTGCGCCGCCCGGAAGGCAGCGCAGTTTGTTTCATGCACCTGTCCAAGTTGTACCGGCCGGATCTTCGGTTGCGGTAACGCGATAGAGCCCCGCGTCACCGGTCATCGAAGGCGTGACGCCATAGCTTTCGCCGGGCAGAACCAGTGCGGTATCCCCATTTGTCAGGGTTGTTTCGACATCCTCAATCGTAATCCGCCAGTGGCCACTGGCCGGCATCAAGACCACAGGCTTTTCGGCTTTGACCGGATCAGACACGCACGAGCCGCGACCAAGGAAATCAACCTCGAAACCCGGCTTGTCTTTGATCAGGCCGTTTTCACCGATCACAACGGCAGGCTTGTTTGATGACAGCGCCATCAAATCCCAATAGCGGGCCACGTAATTGCCAATCACATTTTCGACGGGGACCTCGGGATAGGCTTTCAACTGCTCTTCAGTCAGCAAGGGCATGGGCTGTACGTTATGCGGCAGCGTTTCCCCTTTTTTGCTGTCGTAAAGAACCCCATTGTTTCCCAGCATCAAGCCATGGGCCTGCGCATCCTGAATAACCTGCGG
The DNA here is from genome assembly GCF_059611265.1 of Ruegeria sp. CDSA241. Classification (NCBI taxonomy): domain Bacteria; kingdom Pseudomonadati; phylum Pseudomonadota; class Alphaproteobacteria; order Rhodobacterales; family Roseobacteraceae; genus Ruegeria; species Ruegeria sp. CDSA241. Next base: position 14,601 of record NZ_JBXWPF010000009.1, on the reverse strand, counting down.
CGCCCAGGTGACCCCGCCCCCGGCATCGTCACCACCAAGGACCGCCATGATCATCCCATAGTCCTGCCCCACATTTTCAAACCCGCGGAAGATACCGGTCGGGATGTTGAAGATGTCTCCTTCTTCGGCAATGAACTCACCAGCCGATCCGTATCTGCCCCAGAAGAACCGCCAACGGCCTTTGGCGACAAAGAACACTTCGGCCGTGGTGTGGCTATGCAGAGAGTTCCGGCATCTCGGCGGTTGGCCTGCGGCACCGATGTTGAAACCAATCTTGTCGGTGATGTGGACATGCTGGTCGGGGCTTTCAGATACGCCCCCGCCGATGATGGTGAAGTTTTCCTTTTGATCTGACCCCGGGGTATGGGCGTCGATGAACGCGGTTTTACAGGGTTTCAATTCGCCATAACGGACGATGCGGCTTTGGATGGTACTCATTTCAGTCTTCCTTTTGGTTGGAGTTCGCTGCGGTCAAACTCCGAAACCAGGCGGGCGGTTGTTCAGTCGCCGGGCACGCAGGCTGGCCCGGTGGGCGTGAAAACGCCGCAGGGCCTGCCCAGCCTCCAGATTTGAGAGACGATGCGACATTTTACAGATCACCGGTTTTCAACAGGATCTGTTTCCAGACCGACGTTTCATCAAACAGAGTGTATTCACGGCGCAGGCCCCAGGGGCCGAATTCGGCGTGGCTGATACCCAGCACAAAGACCTCGGCCCCCGTCGGTGTGCCGAACACACCCCATCCATCATGCTTGCCATGCAGCGACCAGCGGATCGCGGCGCGAGGCGGCATCATTGGGTCATCGCGACCGATCTGATGTTGAATTTTGAACTCGGCATTCGGGAAAGAGGCGCGAAGTCCCATCCAAAAGCGATCGACCGGAGCCCAGCTGTGACCAGTCGTGCCGCGCGGATATTCCGATTGCACGGCGCGGTCATACTCGGCACTGATCACGCTCAGGTCTGCAGACATGACCCGGTTCAGAATGTCGGCGTATTTCTGACCCCATTCATTGTCATTACCACGCCCTTTGTAAGGTCCAGGCTGATCATTCGCCGGCGTGTAAGGCTGGGCGCAAGCCTCTGGGCCGCCTTCGCGGGCGATCAGATCGCGGGCATATTCTTTTGGGTCCCAACCCATCTGTTGGACAATCGCACCCTGGTCGCGGATCAGCCATTCATCGTTGATCTGGTTGTTGATGGCGTGACAGTCAGCAAGGATACGGTAGACCAGCTTTTTCCCGGTAGCCTTCCCATAGACACCGTCGCCCAGATGGGTCGCAGTCGACAAAAGCCTGTGCGAGGACAGCATGCCATTTTCCGGTGTGCCTGACCAAATCACATCCTCACCCAGCAATGTGCGGTCGGGGAACTCGGCAAGCGTTGCCATGGTAGCGGCAATGACGCCCTGATTGCCAACGACAACTGACCCCGGGGATCGAACTACGATATCGGGCGCATAGTAATGGTGCAGCGTGGCAATGCCCCGATCTTCCCAGATTTCTTTTGTGATCCCAATAATATAGTCAGGAAAATCTTTGAATTTCGGGTCAAATCCCTTCATGTCTTCCATCCTTCAGGTATACGTGCAGAACCGCGAACAATCAGCGGTCCATCTATTTCCAATCGGTGCGGACCAACATCGGGCCCTTCGATTTTGCTCAGCAAAATGTCCACGGTTTCGGCAACCATACGGTTTGCAGGCTGTCGTACAGTGGTCAGGCTATAGGTTGGCCATGCCGCAACGGCCACATCGTCATATCCGACAACCGAAACATCTTCGGGAATCCTTAGGCCCAACTCGAATCTGAGGGTGTCCATCACTGCAATGGCCATGTGGTCATTGGCCACAAAAACGGCGTCGGGCGGGTCCGAGGCAAACATCTCCAGCGTTGCCGCCCGCGACTGTTCGCTGGTGAAGTTCCCAACACCGCGCGCATGCAGTTCCGCCCCCGCATCGTGCAAGGCGGCCCTGAAACCTGCTTCGCGGTCACGCTGGGTCGACGCGCCTTCCCAACCGGCGATGTACCCGATCTTTTTATGCCCCCCGGCCAAAAGGAATTCGGCAGCCTTGCGCCCACCCGCGATATTGTCCGAGGTGACCGCCGACATGGCCGGGTCGTCCTGAACCCGGTTAAACAGCACCATCGGCACACCGGCAGCCAGACAACGATCCGACAGATCCGACGACAAAGCCACCGAAGCCGCGATAATCCCATCAACCTGAAAATCCAGTATTTCTTCGATCACGTTGTCTATGTTGCCGGCCTGATGCGACGCCATGAAGACCAGCACGTGGTAGCCGCGCTCTTGCAACTTGTTTGTCAGCTTTTCCAACGCTTCAGGATAGAACTGATTGTTCAGATAGGCGACCACAAGTCCAATGATCCGGCTTTTGCCCGAGACCACCGCACGGGCCAGAAAATTTGGCCGATATCCCAGTTCATCCGCTGCCTTGCGCACTTTCGCGACCGTTTTTTGCGAGGCCGATGCACCAGGCGTAAAGACCCGGCTAACGGCGGATTGGCTGACCCCGGCCAGCCGGGCAACGTCCAACGATGTAACCTTCTGAGTAACCATCAGTCTGCCGTCCAGCCTCCGTCCACCAACATTGCTGTTCCTGTAACCAAAGCCGACGCCTCTGATGCCAGGTACACTACCGCGCCCATAATATCCTCAATCTCTCCCGGGCGGCCCAGCTTGATCTTGTCCAAAATCCAGGCCCGTTTGGTCGGGTCTTCGAATGTAGGCCGGGACAAATCCGTCAGGATGAAAGTCGGGCAAATCGTGTTGACACGGATCTTTGCGGGCCCGAATTCCAGCGCCATCGCCTTGGTAAAGCCCTCGACCGCAAACTTGGAGGCGCAATAGACCGCGCGTTCCTGCCCGCCGACATGGCCCATCTGGCTTGAGATATTTATCAGCGATCCGGGACGCCCGGCTTCAAGCAACCCTTTGGCAACGGCTTGGGTTAGGAAATAGGCCCCCCGGACATTGACGTTCATGACCAAGTCAAAATCTTCGGGCACCGTTTCGACCGCCTTGCTATGACGTGCAAACCCTGCCGAGTTCAAAAGGATGTCAAACGGCCCGTTTTCGGCGACAGCCGCGGCAGTTCCTGCGACATCGGTGACATCCATCTCAAGCACCTTGGCAGACCATCCCCTGGCAGTCATCTGATCGGCTATCTCTTGTAGCGCACTTGCGCGGCGCGCCGACAATGTGACCTCGGCCCCATGCTCTGCCAGCGCTACGGCGCAGGCCAGACCTATGCCCGACGATGCCCCGGCGACTAGCGCACGTTTGCCGCCTAGACTGAAACTAGGGGTACTGGGAAAATTGAGCATATCAGACCTCGCCGACTGGGTATGGAATTTCACCTGCGACACGCGCTTTGTTGAATTCGCGCAGGCGGGCAAAGACATCTACGCCCAGTTGCCGGTACACGTCCAGCAGGTCGACCAACACCCAGTTCTCCCGGATCAGGCCATCTTCCAATCGCCAGAAATCCAACGATCTCATAGTGATGCGCTGGCCAGAAGGGGCGATACCCATCCAGCCGTCATGAGTGATGGTCTGGATCATGTCCGGCCAGCCGGTAACAGCTGCATAATCACCGTCACCAAAGAAATGAAAGGTGATCTCGTCGGCGTATTTGCCTCGGTCCGGCATGCCACCCAGGAAAGGGATCTGGTGCCAGTTGCGAAACCCTGCAATGCCGCGCCCGGTGCCGATCCCAGCGGGGCCGTACCAGTTCATGCGCGGATGCCAGAACCTTTCCATCTCCATCACTTCGGGGCCACCCTGACTGGGATGCTTTTCCAGATGTTCAAGCATGGAAACGATATGGTCGCAGGAGGCCTTCGATTTTGCCTCATCCCAGGGGCCCCGCACGATACCGTCCAGCGTCGCCGGGCCGGGAATACAGAACTCCTGCCCCAAAGACGGGGCCATCGGCCAGGCCTTCGCCTGCATCATCACTTCGGGAATGTCCCAGAGTGCCTGGATTTCGACAACTTTGCGATTTTCAAAGCGGTAGAATTCGTGGAACCGCATATGGGTCAGATGCCCGGTCGGCGGGATGTCCAACCAAGGGGCGACGAAGGTGCCTACGTAGTGGCCGCCACAGCAGACCCAATCATCACCATGTTGCGTCGGCCCGCCCATCACAATCCAATCCCGGCGTTCCAGATCGGGCATGGATTTCAAAAGCGGTGTGTAGCAGGCATCATAGAGTTCCTGCGGCCCGGTCAGGTCGCCGAATGGATGGGGCATGTGGATGACGGCATCGGGCGCAATCACCGCCTGCAGTGCAGCTCGGACGCCGGTTTCGTCAAAGTTATACATGGCTTCGCGCAATGGCGCGATCAGGGCCTTATGGGTAGAATGTGTGTCCATTGCGAAATCTCGCATTGTGTTATCTGCTTTTCTTTCAAAACCCGTGGTGCCCGGGCAAACCCCAAGCGCAAGTTCTGCAGCAATGACCTCACTCTTATGAGGACGCGTCTGCAGCCTCGCGATAAGCCGCACCTTCGCCGTAAGGTACGTTGATGCCCCCATAACGCCGGACGCGAATATTGCATTGCTCGGCATGGCCGACAAAGCCTTCCAGCATACACAGGCGTGAGCCGTATTCGCCGATCATTGCCGCAGCCTCGTCAGTAACAACCTTCTGGTAGCTGTGAGTTTTCATGAACTTGCCGACCCACAAGCCGCCGGTATAACGTCCGGCCTTTTTGGTCGGCAGCGTGTGGTTCGTGCCGATCACCTTATCACCGTTTGCAACATTGGTCCGCGCCCCAAGAAACAGCGCGCCATAGCTGGTCATGTTTTCCAGGAACCAGTCGTCACGGTCGGTCATCACCTGCACATGCTCAGAGGCGATATCATCGGCAACTTGCAGCATTTCGCCATAAGTGTCGCAGACAATGACTTCCCCATACTCCTCCCAGCTGACTTTTGCGGTTCCGGCGGTAGGCAGGATACCGAGGATACGGTCGATCTCGCTCAGCGTTTCTTCGGCCAACTTGCGCGAGTTGGTGACCAGAACACAGGGGCTGTTGTAGCCATGCTCGGCCTGCCCCAACAAGTCGGTCGCACAAAGTTCGGCATCGGCAGCGGTTTCGTCGGCAATGACCATCGTCTCGGTCGGGCCCGCAAAAAGGTCGATGCCAACGCGACCAAAGAGCTGCCGTTTGGCTTCTGCCACAAAGGCATTCCCGGGGCCGACCAGCATGTGGACCGGATCAATGGTTTCCGTACCGATCGCCATGGCACCAATCGCTTGGATACCACCCATGACATAGATCTCATGCGCCCCACCCAGATACATGGCAGCGATCACGGCCGCATTGGGCTTGCCCTGAAACGGTGGCGTACAGGCGATGATGCGAGGCACACCGGCCACTTTAGCGGTCGCAACCGACATATGCGCCGACGCAACCATCGGGAATTTACCGCCAGGAACATAACAGCCAACAGACTGCACCGGGATGTTCTTGTGGCCGAGGATGACCCCCGGCAAGGTTTCAACCTCGATATCCAGCATTGAGTCGCGCTGCGCCTGGGCGAAGTTTATCACCTGTTTCTGAGCGAACTTGATGTCGGCGAGCTCGCGTTCGGTCAATGAGGCAATCAGCTCGTCGATCTGTTCCTGGCTCAGGCGGAAACTTTCCGGCGAGTAATTGTCAAACTTTTCCGACAGATCGCGCACCGCCGCATCACCGCGAGTTTCGATGTCTTTCAGCGTCGCTTCAACGACAGTGCGGGTTTTGGCGTCATCTTCGGCCCGGTCGGCCTCGGGTTTGCCGCTTTTCAGATATTCGATAGCCATTGTCCTAATCCTCAATTTTCGGGCCGGGGCGGAATTTCTTCTCCCCGGTCAAATGTTTCCCACCCTTTGCCCTGGAACAGATCGACTCCAAGCTGCGAGGCGACATGGGCAAAATCGACATTCACCCAGTTGTCGACGATCTTGCCGTCGACAACTTTCCAGAAATCCATGTAACGGATCTCGACGCGCTTGCCGGTGGGCGCAATCCCCAGAAATTCGCCAGAATGGGTTGCTTCCTGGCGGCCAAAAGCTGCCGCCCACTCGCCCATATAAAGCCGGGCCTCGTCGATGCAGGTCTTGTCGGAAAACGCAGCCTGGAACGGGCGTTGCCAGTTTTCCTGGAATTCCTTCAGGCCCGTCTTGGTGCCGCAACCCTGGTTGCCAAGCCAGCGGAACCCTTCGGCGAAGAATTCGCCGATGTCTTCGATACGGTGGTCGTTCAAACCATCGACCATCCCCTCGATCACGGCGCGGGTCTCGTCGGTTTTGCTCATGTCCGTGTCACGTGTCAGCACGGCCTGTTCGGGGCGGGAGCCCTTCATGTTTCTCTTCCTTTTATGGTTACCAAGGGGTCTTCTGTGTGGAGGGCGAGGATTAATCCGCCGTCAGAAAATCCCTTGGCATCCGGTTGAGCGCCGGATGGCGCGCAACGGCGTTATGTCTGGCAGAGCAGCTCATGCAGCCTGCTCGGCGATTTCAGCAAAGAGGTCATAGCCCAGTTGCAACAGCACATGCGGGACATCGACAAAAACCCAGTTTTCGACCAGCAGATCGTCCTCGCGGCGCCACCAGTCGCAGACCCGCATGAAGACGCGTTTGCCACTTGCGGACTGGCCGAGGAAAGGTTTCACCTGGACGCCAGTTAACGAGGGCCAACCGCCCGAGCATACGTAGTTACCTTCGCCATAGCGGGTGAAATGCGCCGTCATACCGTTGCCCGCAGTGCCGCCGGACCAGCCTTCAAAGGTGGCTTCGAAAGGCACCTGGAAGCTGGCAAAACTCTCGATCCCGACGAAAGAACCGAAGGCGCCGGGGCCGTACCAGACCATGTTGTCATGCCAGTAGGGGCGCCAAGCCTCGTTCTCGGTAGCAAGCCCGGCCAGCATTTCTGTGACCATATGATAGCTCTTGGCACCCTCGGCAGGATCCTGCGGAGTGGTCAAGATGCCATCATGGCTGGCAGGGCCCTGAATCATGCCGGTGAAGCCGCGGGTCTTGCCCGGGCTGTCGGGGATCGGCCATTGTCCAGCGGCCAGCATCAGCTCTGGAATATCGAGGAAGATATAGCTTTCCACCGCCTTGCCGTCCTGCATCCGGTGGAACTCGCCAAAGCGCAGATAGGCAAGCTCGCCTGTGGCCCGGATGCCAAGCCAGTCGCGCGAGAACCGACCAACGAAATAGCCGGTGGCGCTGATCCAGTCCTGCCCGTCAAATTCGCCGGCCATGACGATGTCATCGCGCCGAAAAAGCCCGTCGAAGGCAGCGGCGAGCGGGGCGATGACGTGATCGTGCAGCCCGAGGCCGCCCGCGACCTCATTGAAGGGATGCACCACGTTGACATGTGCACCGGGGGCGAAGAAAGCGTCAAATGCCGGCCGGAAGTTGCCAGGATGGCGTTGTGCTTCGGTGAATCTCAGAAAGGGTTTACGGTCGAGGTTTTTCATCTTCTCTGTCTCAATGGGGTCTGTTCGGGGCGTGTTCGGAGAAGCGCCCCGCAAGGTCCCGCGCGCATCAAAGCAAATGGAATTCGTCCCGGCCGCCGGGTCCTGCGCGCAGCCACATTCAGTCTGGCAGTATGCGCATGGGCAGATACGGACTGAGGATGAGTGCGTCCCATCAGAGTTAGCCTTTCACAGCCCCGGCCGTCAGACCGCCCACAATCTGTCGCTGGAAGAACATGACCAGAATGAACAGTGGAACTGTGGCTGAAACCACAGCCGCAACCGCGAACATCACGTTACCTTCGGTCTGCGTTGTACCAAGAAACGCGGCAATGGCAGGCACCATCGTGCGGTTACTTTCGGACAGAAGCATCGCCCCGACGGCAAAATCGTTATAGGCCAGCAGGAACGAGAACAGCCCGGTGGTGATCACCCCTGGCCACATCACCGGAATGATCACCCGACGAAATGCCTGGAACTGGTTGCATCCGTCGACCTTGGCACTTTCATCCAGCTCGCTTGGGATGTTCTTAAAGAAAGAATGCAGCATCCACAGAGTGAACGGCTGGTTTATCGCCACAAGCACGATGATCGTGGTTGGAAGGATCCCCCAGATGTTCCATTCGAAGAAAGGCAGCAAATATCCCGAGACCAGCGTAATCGGGGGCATAGCCCGGAAGATAAGTGCCGTGATCAATAGCCAGAACGTATAGTTGTAGGTCGACCGAGACAGGGCATAGCCCCCCAGCGTTCCGATTGTGAGCGAGATGGTGACAACAAAGAAACAGATGATCCCCGTGTTGAGAACATTCCGCCAAAATTCTTCCTGTATCCAGGCGCCCTCGTACCCTGTGGTTGTGAAGGGCGAGCCATAGACGGCTTCGGTCCGTGCTCCGGTGATGGCATTGGTCCAGTCGGCGATCGAAAAGAAATCCAACTCTACCTTGAACGAACCCCAGACCGTCCAGAGGAACGGGAAAGCGGCCAGAACGAACCATAGGATCACAAATAAGGACGTGGCGATCCGGAGACTTCTAGGCATTCTTTGTGCGCGGCTGGCCATATTATCTTGCTCCTTTGAAGTCGCGCCAGGTGCGGACAAGCACCGGTGACAGCAGAATGGCGACTCCGATTATCGTGATCACAGAGGTCGCGGCCGCGGAAGAAAGCTGCCGGGTTTCACCGCCTAAGTCGTTGAAGATGAATGTACTAAGGGATTGTGCGTGCGCACCTGCGCTGAACCCGATTATCGGTTCAAACACCTTGAAGTTGTCCATCAACTGAATCAACGCAACAAATGTGACCAGTGGCATGAGATGAGGAACGACCACGAACTTAACCTGTTGCCAGCGGGTTGCCCCGTCTATCTGGGCGGCCTCGATTTGATCCTGGGGCAATGTTTGCAACCCCGCATAGAACACGACAAATGCAAATGGAGCGGCGTGCCAAACTCCATAAACCATCAGCGCCACCCACATCAGCCCGGTTGAGGCCTTCAGGCTAAAATCCGGATCCCCGGCCAGATATACTAGGGCGTTGCCGATGACCCCGCGGCTGTCAATCATCCAGAACAGGATAAGCGAGCCAATCAACGGAGTGACGATCATCGGCAGAAGCGAAAAGAAGATCAGCAGCCCTTTGAGATTTCGGTGCAGGGAGTTGATTGCCAGCGCAATCACCAGCCCCAAAATGATTGTGAGCGGCGTCACAACAAACGTGAAGGTCAGCGTAAAAGCCATTGCCCTGTAAAAGGGCAAATTACCGATCTTTGAGAAGAAACCGCCCCAGGTTTCATTCGCAGCCCAGATCTGTCCAATTTCCTGGATCGCCAGGTGGCCACGGTCCAGGTAAATGTCCAATCCGACAAATCGGCCCAGTGGTTTCTCGGCGCGAAGGGCGGCTGTTGCCTCTTGATCAATCGTGGTCTCTGTCGTGCAGCCGATCAGGGGGGTGCAGCTTTCGACCTCTAACAAAACGGCCGGATGAGGCGCGAAAATGGATTGGGTCACCACCGAGACTATCGGCATCGCGATGAACAGCAGCATCGCAAGCCCGGTGGGCAGGAAGAACCACAGGAAGGTCTTATGGCGCATGTCGCAATCCCCACGTGAATTGGTTTGTGCGGGCGGCCCTTACAGACGCCCGCACGAGTCAGGCCCTACTGGAGGAAACCTTGTTCGATGGCAGCGGCGCGATATGCGGCTTCGACATCGGCCAGCGCCTGCTCAGCGCTTTCCTTGCCTTGCATGAAGTCTGAAAGTTCATTGCCTAGCGCGCTGTGCATCAGGCCCATGTAAGGCAACATCGGATAAGGCGGTGTGCCCATTTTTGCCGCCTCAAACACGCCTTCGGCGTCCGCACCAGGCTCGTAGCCTTCGATCAACCATACCGCCAGCGGCGTGGTTTCATCGTTCAGCATGTCAGGACGGATACCGTGTTTCATCGCGATGAACGTAGCCTCGGCTTCTTCATCCGAGATGTTCTTGCCGACGGTCCAGCCGTCCCACCACAGGGTCGATGCAGGCGTCGACCCGCCGCCGACTGTCAGTGGTGCGCCGATCGCATGACCGTCGATCACTTCCTGAAGCACGCCTTCGGTCGTGGTTTGCTGCGATGCGCGTGAACCCCACATATTCATGATTGCAACGTTACCAGCACGGTATTCGGCATTAGTGGCATTGGAATCGTGGGTCAGGAAGTCGGGGTTCATGTATTCCGACAAAGCCTTCATCATGTTCAGCGCATTGACACCAGCCTCAGAATTCACGTTGGGCTCGGCTGTTCCGGCTTTGAAGTGGCTGCCGCCATAGCCAAGAAAAATGTTGTTGAATTCCTGTGCCAGATTCCAACCCGACGCATAGGCGCCGCCAACCGGGTTTTGCATGATGCCCTGCTCGCGAATGGCTTTGGCCGCTTCGAGCAATTCTTCATAGGTTGTCGGCACTTCGACACCGGCCTGTTCCAACACGTCCTTGCGATACATCAGGTGCTGAGCATTCGCCATGAACGCCACGGCCATAATGTCATCACCAATCTTGATCAACTGACCTGGCTGCAGGTCCTGACCATGCTGTTCCACCAGATCGTTGAGCGGCCGAATAACATCTTCGTTCATCAACGCCACGATCGAGCTGTTGGCGATGATGGCACTGGTGTATTCAGACGGGTTTCCGGACAGACCAGCCACGTTGATGGTCTGGTGCTCGGAGGTCAGGTTTGAATTGACCGATGCGCCTGTGCATTCTTTCGCGCCGGTTGCGACGGCCTGAATGGCCGCAAATTCGTTACCAACGATATTCACGCGCCCGCTAATTTCACAGGCATAACCTGCGCTGGCGGCAAAGGCGGCCAAGGACCCAGCCAATGCAATTTTCTTCAGAAACATTTGTATTCCTCCCTAGGTAGATGGGTGCATCTTCGAAGTCTGCACCTGCGTTAAACCCGGCAATGCGGGTTTGGATTTTCTGTTCAGCGCTCCAAACGCGTTCCGGTTTGCGCATCAAACAAGTGGCAGTGATCGGTGTGGATATGGATTGAAACCTGATCATCGATTTCAGCGCGATAGGTTTTGTCGGCTTTGACCGAAACCAGCGCGCCACCGATCCGAACCGAGACCATCGTGCTGTCGCCCAAAAGCTCCTGCGTGTAGATGGGCCCGTTAATCTCGCCGCCGCTTTCCACGACATTGGCGTCCTCGGCGCGAAAGCCCAGCGTAATCGGGCCGTCCGACGCATTCAGCCCATGCACCTCAGTGTTCTGAGCCCGAAACACCCCATCCTGAACCTGACCATCGATAAGGTTCATTGCCGGATTGCCAATAAAGCTGGCCACAAAAGTGTTTGCGGGTGCATCGTAAATATCGGTCGGAGAGCCAACCTGCTGCACGATACCCTGCTTCATGATCACCACACGATCTGCAAGAGTCATCGCTTCGATCTGGTCATGAGTCACGTAGATCGTGGTCACGGCAAGCTCGTGGCTGAGGTTCTTGATCTGCGCGCGCGTCGAAACACGCAGCTTGGCGTCAAGGTTTGACAGCGGTTCGTCCATCAGAAAGACATTTGGCTCGCGAACAATGGCGCGGGCCAAAGCGACGCGCTGACGCTGGCCGCCCGACAGCTCTGCCGGTTTGCGATGCAGAAAGTCATCCAGTTCGACCATGGCCGAAGCGCGGCGCACTTTTTCGTCATGTGTGGAAGGGTCGATGCCGCGCACCTTCAGCGGGAACCGGATATTCTCATAAACATTCATGTTCGGATAGAGCGCGTAGGACTGAAACACCATGGCAACATCGCGGTCCTTGGGCTCCATGTCATTGACACGCTCGCCATCTATCAGAATGTCGCCCTCGCTGGCGTCTTCCAAACCCGCAATCATGCGCATGGTCGTCGTCTTGCCACAGCCTGATGGGCCAAGAAGAACCAGAAACTCTTTATCGGCAATAGTCAGGTCGAAATTATCCACCCCCACAAACGATCCCCAACGTTTCCCAACACTGCGAAGTTGAATTTCGGCCATTCTGTCCTCCCATGTGCACTTGTCGTGCATACGTTTGCAAGAGCATAGACATCTGATGGAACATCAGGCAAGCTTTTTTTGCATGCGTTTGCAAATCTACGTTTCACTATACAGAAAACCTGTGCTCAATTCCTGGTAAAGCACTGAAAGAAAAGAATATGCCTTACGAAGCCGAGAAAAATATTGTTCTGGATCTTTATGAAGCTCTGAGCCGAGCTGAAGAATCAGCGGTCCCTGACGTGATCTCGAAATATTGCGCCGATGACTATCTGTGGCGCGGATTCCATCCCTTTGACGAACTGCATGGCCCCAGTGACGTAGGTGCCCAGTTCTGGCTTCCGCTGAAACAAAGCCTGACCCGAATGCAGCGCCGTATGGACGTATTCATGGCCGGAGAAAACGAGATGGACGGTTTCACCTCGGTCTGGGTTGTATCAATGGGCCATCTCATGGGGCTGTTCGACAAAGATTGGCTAGGTATCTCGCCAAACGGCAAAATGACATTTCTGCGCTATTGCGAATTCAACAAGGTCGAAAACGGAAAAATCACTGAAACGGCGATGTATTTCGACATACCTCATTTCATGATGCAGGCCGGATTGCAGCCGTTCCCGCCTCAGACAGCCGCGCAGCTCGTGCAGCCGGGGCCCATGACCCATGACGGCCTGATGGTCGGTCCGCAACCTGCGGCGGAAGGAGAGCGGACTCTGGCGGCCATCAACTCTATGATCTCCGATCTGGGCCAATGGAACAGCGGCCTCAGCCTTGAGGACGAACTACGGCGCACATGGTCCGAAGACATGATCTGGTGGGGGCCATCCGGGATCGGGGCGACCTACACGATCGAACGCTACGCCCAACAGCATGCAGGCCCTTTCCGTGCTGGTTTCACTGACCGGTCGAAAACCAAACACATATGCCGCCTGGCAGAGGGTCACTATGGCGGTTTTTTTGGCTGGCCGAACTTCACAGCCCGTCCAACTGGCGGGTTCATGGGAATGCCTGCAACTGACAAAGCCGGTGAATTTCGGGTGATAGATATCTATCGGCGAGACGGGGATAAGTTGGCCGAGAACTGGATATTCATCGACCTTTTGCATTTCTGGAAACAGCAGGGTGTGGACATCCTTGCCAGAATGTCCGAGCTACCGCGAACATAACCGGCAGGATTGACGCACATCAGACCTTGGCTCTGTGCACTACCCCTGGCTCATGGCGCGCAGGGTCAAAAGGTTCTTTGGCGACCCAGCGCCGATTCACCGGGAATACATGCTGAACGAGTTCCGGTCCGACGCCGCCCCAATCGGGGCGGCATTTTTTTTGTTTGCAAACGGAGCAAGCGCTGGCTCATATCCCAAGCCTCACATGGGCCCGGCGCCTGAGCGGGATTGCGTATCTGAGCGAACGAGAATGGGCCAAGCGGCGGCGTTCAGGGCGTCCCATTGGCCGGGGTCAACCTCAATCCCCTGTTCCAAAGCTTGGTTATAGTTGGCTGCTAGCTGCGCCGCCGAAATTTCAAACCGCTGAAGTTCGGGTTGCTCCACCTGACGTGTCACCGCGTCCGCCAGCAATGCAGGCTGATTTGTGCAGATGATAGTGACGGTCGAGATTTCTTTTCTGTCATCTGCATTATCCAATCGCCAGTAATGCGGGAAAGTCGCGCCGCTTTCAAAGCTCGCTCCGTGTGATCCAACCTGATCTTTCCGATAGGCTGAGATATACACGCCCAACTGCGCGACCATCGACAGGCTTCGCAGGATTAGACCAGGATAGCGGCAGTTGGCCAGTTCGATGATCGCAAAGCCCGACTTGTTGGCCTTGGAGTGCATCAGATAGGCCGCCAATGAGCCGTGCTCGCAGACATCCGCGCCACCTGCATCAAGAACGGCGATGTCGCCATTTTCGAACACCAACCGCGGAGTCGCTCCACCCTTGGGGGCCCGTGGTGGCAGGCTGATACGGTCGAACCCGCTCAGACCCGCCATTTGCAACCAAGTGACCAATTGGCCAGCGTCCTCATAGTCACCGATCTCGTGCCCGGCTCCTTCGTAGGCGCGGGACAGCGCGGTGATCATTTCGTTACGGGATACTTTCATGCCTGTGCCTCCTCAATCTGCGGTTTCAGTGGCAGGAACCAGCTTTCATAGGTCTGGCCGATGTCATCAATCAGCGGTGCCCCCTGATACATTGTGTTACGTAGCCATAGCTTCGAACGAGGGTCGAACTTGCTGACGCCAAAGAAGGCAAGCTTGCAGCGCAACAGGTCCATGGGGCGCACGTTCCGGTCCGCAAGGTTGGCTCGGATTTCGGCGTATTTGTGCCTGCTCATGGTTTGGATGCGGCGCACGATGCTTTTCAGAGCTGGGCGGCGCAACAGGAAATGAATGACGTCACTGCCTGGATGCTCTTCAAGGTCTTCCAACAACACGTCATAGCAGGCGCGAACACGGCACCCGATGGGCAGCGGCATTTGTTTCTCAATCCCCGGATCAGCACCGGCAAAACCCAGTGCTGAGCCTCCCCAACTGAACTGGTCCCCCGTTATGTATAGGAAACGGAGGACCTAGAATGGCAAACAAGAGACCGAAG